>JBDSTO010000108.1:0-6131 GCA_039928255.1 Aestuariivirga sp.
AGGAAGGGCAAGGCTTCCGAGAGAATGCGGGCGGTTTCTGAAATGTCATATTCGGCCATGGACGTAAATCAAACCTCCCTGCTGGTGGTTTCGCCTTATAGGGAAATTTTCGGGGATGGGAAGGGCGGAATCCAAAACCGCCCATGGCCGGTCTGGTTGGTTAAAATTCCATAGCTCTCCATGGCCGGGCTTGACCCGGCCATGGAGAGTTTATGAAAATGGATTGCGGAGCTCTATCTGAAACGTCAGCTCTTCACCAATCCCGCGATCTCTGCCTTCAATCCATCAATACCAATATTCTTTTCGGCAGATGTCAGATGAATGCTTTGAATGGCGGCAGCGCGCTTTTTTATGCGCTCGAGGGTTTCGGCCTCAAGCCCCGCCAGTTCATGGGCATTGATCTTGTCGATCTTGGTCAACACCAGCTGATAGGCCACGGCTGCATCATCGAGCATCGCGAACATTTCAATATCGGGCGTCATCACGCCATGGCGCGCATCAATCAATACGAAGGCGCGCGTCAGGCCCACGCGGCCGCGCAAATAGCCTTTCAACACTGCTTGCCATTTCTTGACATCGGCTTTCGAAGCTTTGGCAAAACCATAGCCAGGCATATCGACCAGCGCCAAATGATCATCGACATCAAAGAAGTTGAGTTCTCTCGTGCGGCCCGGCGTGTTGGAGGCGCGCGCCAGTCCATTTACGCCGGTCACCGCATTGAGAAGCGAAGACTTCCCCACATTCGAACGCCCGGCAAAGGCAATTTCTACGCGATCAGCGGGTGGCAATTGCTCCAGTGCTGCAACGCCCAGGCGGAACTTCGCCTGGCCATTCAGCAGGCGGCGTCCGGCTTGAAGTTCAAGCTCCGTGAAAACTGTCACGCGCCTTTTGGCTTTGGTTTGAGGAAGGGAATGGAGTTTCGGATGTTGCCCAGAACATTCACCTCTGCTCCATTTTTCTTCATGATGTAGCTCTGCTGAATGACGGAGAGCGTGTTGCTCCAGCACCAGTAGATGACAAGGCCTGCCGGGAAGCCACCCAACATGAAGGTGAACATGACCGGCATCCAGTTGAACATCTGGGCCTGGATCGGATCAGTTGGTTCGGGGTTGAGGCGCATCTGCACCCACATGGTCACACCCATGATCAAGGGCCAGACGCCAATCATCAAAGCATGCGGTGGCGACCAAGGAATGAGTCCAAAGAGATTGAACACGCTCGTTGGGTCTGGCGCTGAAAGGTCTTGGATCCAACCGAAGAACGGCGCATGGCGAAGTTCAATCGTCGTGAGAATGACTTTGTAAAGCGAGAAGAACACCGGGATCTGCACCACCATCGGCAAGCAGCCCGCGAGCGGCGAGACTTTTTCGCGCTTGTAAAGCTCCATGGTTTCCTGCTGCACCTTGGCGCGGTCATCAGGATATTTGGCCTTGATGGCATCCATCTCGGGCTTCAGCTTCTTCATTTTGCTCATCGAAGCGTAAGACCGCGAAGCCAGCGGGAACACGGCGGCTTTCACCAGAACCGTTACCAGCAAAATGGCGATGCCGAAATTGCCCACAATGCCGTGAACGAAGCTCAGGAGATAGAACATGCCCTTGGTCAACGGGCGGAACCAGCCCCAGTCAATCATCAAGTCGAAATGGTCAAAGCCATATTTGTCGTAAATGGCGTTGATGCTGGACACAATTTTTACACCAGAGAAAACCTTGTCCTGGTAGGTGACGGCGGTACCGGGGGCGATGACCAAAGGTTCAGTCGCCAGATAATCCGCCTGCCAGGCATCGCGAGCACCAGCGGGCACATAGCTGTAGGTTGCCTTGATCTTTTCAGTCTTTTCAGGAATCAGAATTGTCGACCAATATTTGTCGGTGAAGCCCAGCCAGCCGCCAGTTGATTCAACCGTTACGGGCTTGTCGGGGTTCTTTTTCAGTTCTGAATATTTGTGTTCTTCAAGGCCAGAATTTTGCACGCCAAGCAGGCCCTCGAAAAACACCCAGTAACCTGCAATCACCGGCTGATCCTGGCGCTGCACGCGGGCATAGGGAACAATCGAAACAGAGGTCGGGGTGCTGTTGGTTATCGTCTGTGAGACGTTGAAGAGATAGTCATCGGTGATTGAAATCGTGCGCTCAAATTTCAATCCGGCGCCATTGTCCCACGTCAGTGTTACAGGCTTGTCTGTTGTGAGGACCGAACCTTCAGGCGCCTGCCAGAGGGTTGACGCATCGGGAAGCTTTGCCGTTTCACCCTGCAAAGGCAGAAAGCCCTGCGCTACGAAGTAAGCGTTGGTCGTGCCATTGGGTGAGAGGAGTGTAATCGCCGGGCTATTTGGATCAGCCAGTTCGCGATATTTGACGAGGTGAAGATCATCAAGTTCCGCACCCTTCAGATTGATCGAACCGTCAAACTGATTGGTCTTGATGGGAACACGCGGGTTTGCAGCAATGGCTGATGCGTGATCGATGGGTGCCGCGACAGCCGCTGGCTGATTTTGCGTCAGTTCAACTTTGGTTTTTTGCTGGGTCGCCAGTTCCTCGGCCTTTTTCGCCTGGGGGCCTGCGTAATAATACTGCCAACCGAAAATGATGAGCATGGAAAGGGCCATCGCCATGATGACATTCTTGAGATCAAAGGCTGGCGGCTGTTGCTGTTTCATTTTGGTTCCGTTGCGGTCGAATTGAGGGCCTTGGCGTGAAGGCGCGTTGTGGCAGAGATAAGATCATCCTGCAAAAGTTGAAAGGGGCGAGTTTCGCCTTGCGGCCTGCCGATGACAACATAATCATAACCAGCTTTGGCGACACCATTCATCGAAAGCCTTGCAGCCTCTTTGAGACGGCGGCGAATGCGGTTTCTGGCCACGGCATTGCCCAGTTTCTTGGTGCAGGTGAAGCCAAGGCGGGCAGGCTCTTCGTCCTCACGCCGGCGCAATTGCATTACGAAAGCGGGCATGGGTTGGGCAATCGCTTTAGCGGCGGCAACAAAATCCTGCCTCCGCTTAAGCCGTTCCATCGATGGCGAGGCTCTTAAGCCGACAGGCGCTTGCGGCCCTTGGCGCGGCGGCGGCGCAGAACATTGCGTCCACCTACGGTTGCCATGCGGGCGCGAAAGCCGTGACGGCGCTTGCGGACAAGCTTGGATGGCTGGTAGGTGCGCTTCACGATTGTAACTCCGTCTGTCTCATTGGGCTTTGCCAAGCTATTGAAAACAACCGATGTTTTCTCAAGCCCAAGGTTGCAAAACCGATCTTTGTTGGCTGAATTTCAGCGGCTTATGGGGGAAGAACGAGGCATTGTCAACGTGCATGGGGATTTCAGCTCTACACGTCATCTGAACCCTTCTCACGAGACAGTGACACCCCCTGTTCAGCCCTTGCGAATTGTATCATGTCTCAGCCATGGGCAGCATGTTGAATCTTGGCAAGGCGGGCTGGGGATGGGGGGCGATTGCTGTCCTGCTGGCAGCCGTTGTCCTGTGCTTTGCCTTGGGTGTTCCCGATTATCTCAGCCTCAATTCGCTGGCGCAAAACCACGACATGCTGGGGCGATTTGTGGCCCAACACTTCATTCTGGCCATTCTCACTTATATAGCGACTTACATTGTTGTTGCCGTGCTTTCCATTCCAGGTGCGGCGGTCTTGAGTGTGGTCGGTGGCTATCTGTTCGGCTGGATGGTGAGTGCGCCCCTCACGATTTTGGCTGCGACCATTGGCGCGCTCATCACATTCCAGATTGTGAAATCGACTTTGGGAGAGCCGCTGGCCAAGCGGGCAGGACCTTACATTACAAGGTTGATGCAGGGCTTCCGCGCAGATGCATTCAGCTATCTCCTGTTTTTGCGGCTGGTTCCGGCATTTCCATTTTTTGCGGTCAACACGGTGGCTGGCCTAGCGCGGATCGATTTCAAGACATTCCTGTTCGCAACGGTTTTGGGGATGGTGCCGGCATCACTGGTCTTTGGCTTTGTGGGCGGAGGGCTTGGTCATACTTTGGATATGGCAATTGCTGATCATGCAGCCTGTGTTGCTGAAAAATCCGAAGCGATGTGCCCTTATGATGTCTCTGCCATTTCATTGCTCACGCCACAATTGCTATTGGCATTGCTTGGTCTGGGCGTCCTCGCATTAATCCCCGTGTTTTTCAAACAGTGGAAACGACATGAAATATGATCTGGCGGTGATTGGTGGGGGGTCGGCTGGTCTATCCGTGGCTGCTGCTGCTGCACAGTTTGGCGAAAAGGTTGTTCTTTTTGAGAAGGGGGAGATGGGTGGCGATTGCCTCAATTCCGGTTGCGTGCCGTCAAAAGCCCTGCTGGCCGCAGCAAAGGCAGCGCATGCGCAAAGAACCTCGGCCCAATTCGGAATTGCGTCCGTTGAACCCCAAGTGGATTACGCCCGGGTAATGGACCACGTGGAAGATGTGATCTCCACGATCGCCCCCATTGATTCACAGGAACGCTTTGAAAAACTTGGGGTGACGGTTGTTCGGGCATCGGCCGTTTTCACTGCGCCTGATGAACTTCAGGCCGCGGGTAAAAAATTTCAGGCGCGTCGCATCGTCATCGCTACGGGCTCTCGCGCTGCACTGCCACCGATCCCCGGCCTCAAGGATGTGGATTACCTTACCAATGAGACGCTGTTCAAAAACCGCGTTTTGCCCCAGCATCTGATTATCATCGGAGGTGGACCCATCGGCCTTGAAATGGCGCAGGCTCACCGGCGGCTAGGATCAACAGTCACGGTGCTGGAAGCCTTTGCACCACTTGCCAAGGATGATCCGGAGTTAGCGCAGGTCGTCCTTCGGGCACTTGAGGGCGAAGGTATTTCCATCATGGCCAACGCCAAGATCAGACAAGTCCGCAAGGCGGGCGCTGCCATAGAAGTTATCATGGAAGATGGCTCTGTCATTTCAGGGTCCCGTCTTCTTGTTGCAACAGGCCGGGCCGCCAACGTCGAAGGCTTAGGCCTCGAGGCGGGCAATGTTGCCTATAGCAAGCGTGGGATTACTGTGGATGATGGCCTGCGCAGCACCAGCAACGGAAAAGTCTACGCCGCGGGAGACGTGGCGGGCGGTCTCCAGTTCACGCATGTAGCAAGTTATCATGCGGGTCTTATCATTCGGAATGCCCTCTTTCGCCTGCCTGTCAAAAACCGCGCCGACCTCATTCCGTGGGTGACTTTCACGGATCCCGAACTTGCTCACGCGGGACTAAGCGAGGTGCAAGCCAAGGAGAAATTTGGGGCCCGAATGAAAGTGCTGCGCTGGAACTTCGCAGAAAATGATCGTGCGCAGACTGAGAGGCAATCAGAAGGTTTCGTCAAAATCATTCTCGGGCCGGGGGGGCATATTTTGGGCGCTGGCATTGTGGGCGCTCATGCCGGTGAATTAATTGCGGTTTTTGTTCTGGCAATTTCGCGAAAAATGAAGATTTCGGCCTTCGCCAATCTCGTCTTGCCCTACCCCACATTAAGCGAAGCCGCAAAGCGCGCCGCCATCGGCAACTATTCCGGTCTCACCCAAAATCCACTCATCCGCCGCGTGATAGGCTTTTTGAAAATGCTGGGCTAGAAGGGCCCATGTCTGAACCTGATACGACCAATCCGATTGGCCCTTTGGCTGGCCTGTCTTCAAAGGTGCTGCTGCTGACTGTTGCCTTTGTCATGCTGGGCGAAGTTCTGATTTTTTTGCCCTCCATCGCCAACTTCCGCATCCAATGGTTCAAGACCCGCATTGCCCAGTCGGAGATCGCTGCACTCGCAGTTGATGCAGCACCTGGCCAGATTGTCGATTCACAATTACGCAGTACAATTTTAAAGGGCGCAGGTGTTGAGGCCGTGTCCGTCATGCGTGACAACCAACGGCAACTCGTTTTGCGCGGCAATAACGAGGGGACCGTTGATGAGACATTTGATCTTCGTCCGGGCGTTTATTGGAACACGGTGGGCGATGCCTTCAAAGTGATGTTGTCCAGTAAGGACCGCTTGGTTGCCGTCATTGACAAGCCACCTGCGATGACGGGCGAGGCCATTGAAATTGCCTTGCACGAATTGCCGTTGCGCGACGCCATGTATGGTTATGCGTTGCGGATTTTGGGGCTTTCCGTGGCTTTGTCCTTGATTGTGGCCGGATTGA
>JBDSTO010000109.1:0-6569 GCA_039928255.1 Aestuariivirga sp.
CTGACGAGATTTACAATCTGGCCGCTCAATCCCACGTGCAGGTCAGTTTTGAAACAGCAGAATATACGGCCAATGCCGACGGACTGGGAACGCTGCGCCTGCTCGAGGCCATCCGCCTTCTGGGCCTTGCCAAGAAGAGCCGTTTTTATCAAGCCTCGACTTCGGAACTTTATGGCAAGGTGCACGAGGTTCCGCAAAGCGAAACGACTCCATTTTATCCGCGCTCACCCTATGGTGCGGCCAAGCTCTATGCCTATTGGATCACGGTCAAGTACCGCGAGGCGTATGGAATTCATGCATCCAACGGAATTCTATTCAACCATGAGAGTCCCATGCGGGGCGAAACCTTTGTCACGCGCAAGATTACGCGGGCGGTGGCGGCAATCAGCCTTAGTCTGCAGGACATGCTTTATCTCGGCAATATCGATTCAGTCCGCGACTGGGGCCACGCCAGGGATTATGCGGAAGGCATGTGGCGCATGCTTCAGCAAGACAAGCCCGATGACTATGTGTTGGCCACCGGCAAATCCCACTCTGTGCGTGAATTTGTTGAGCTGGCCTTTGCCGAGGTCGGCATTACACTGAAATGGCAAGGCCGGGGTGAGCAAGAAAAGGGGATCGATGAAAAGTCAGGGCGAGTCTTGGTTTCGATTGATCCACGATATTATCGCCCCACCGAAGTTGATCAATTGATCGGTAACCCTGCCAAGGCGCAACGTATTTTGGGTTGGCAAGCGACGACGCCTTTCAAGACACTGGTAAAAGAAATGGTGGCGGCTGATATTGATCTCGTGAAACGCGAGGCTGAATATCGCAGGCTTGATGAAGAGCGGGCCAAATCCCGGTGAGCCTGTTTGATCTCAAAGGACGCCGCGTCTTCGTCGCTGGTCATCGCGGCATGGTAGGACAAGCCCTGGTGCGCAGACTGGCCCAGGAACACTGTGAGATACTTACAGCCAGCAGAACTGACCTTGATCTCACCAACCAACGTTCGGTGAAAATCTGGATGGCCGATAAGAAGCCGGAAGTGGTTTTTCTGGCCGCTGCCAAAGTGGGTGGCATCCTCGCCAACGCCACTTACCCTGCAGATTTTCTTTACGAAAACCTGATGATTGAAGCCAATGTCATTCATGCGGCGCATGAGCAGAAAGTCGCCAAGCTGATATTTCTCGGTTCAACGTGTATCTATCCCAAACTGGCACCGCAGCCCATCCGCGAAGACAGCCTGCTCACGGGCCCGTTGGAACCGACCAATGAGTGGTATGCGATTGCCAAGATTGCCGGTCTGAAACTGGCACAGGCTTATGCAGCACAACACGGCGACAATTTCATTTCTGTGCAGCCGACAAACCTATATGGGCCTGGCGACAATTATGACCTGAAGGCCAGCCATGTGTTGCCAGCGTTGATGCGCAAGGCTCACGACGCACAACAACAAGGTGCTTCTGAGATGGTGGTCTGGGGTTCGGGAACGCCGTTGCGGGAATTTCTGCATGTTGATGATCTTGCAGATGCGGTAGTCTTTCTGGCGCGCAACTATTCCGGCAGCGCGCCTGTCAACATCGGTTCTGGTGCTGAAGTCTCAATCCGCCACTTGGCCGAAATTATTTGTCGCATCGTCGAGTTTTCCGGCAAACTTGTTTTTGACCCGACAAAGCCTGATGGAACGCCACGAAAATTGGCGGATTGCTCCAGGCTTCACGCTTTGGGGTGGAACCGGGCGCGTGGTCTTGAGCAAGGCATCACCGAGACCTACGCGTTGGCGAAAGCTAACCGCGTATTTGAGGTTTCAAAGTGAGAGCAGACGAAGTTCCGGCAGATCGATTAAGCCACGGCCCTTGCCAGCGCGCATTGGCTCCACAATTCTGAGAGCGCACGCGCCAGTTTTTCAATATCAGCAGCAGAATGATGCGGAGATGGCGTAAAACGCAGCCGCTCTGTGCCTTTGGGCACGGTTGGATAATTGATGGGCTGCACATAAATGCCGTGGCGTTCCATCAGATAGTCACTGAGCCATTTGCATTTCGAGGCATCGCCAACGCGCACGGGAATAATATGGCTGTCATTGGCCATATGCGGAATGCCAAGCTTGTCCAACGCCTTCCTTGTCGCCTGAACATTGGCCTGATGGCGCAAGCGCTCAACCTGGCTTTCTTTCAAATGACGGATTGATGCCGTGGCCGCGGCTGCAATTGCGGGAGGCAGAGACGTTGTGAAAATAAAACCTGACGCATAAGATCGGATAAAATCGCACAAGGCAGCAGAGCCTGCGATGTAACCGCCAACACAGCCAAAGCCCTTGCCCAGCGTTCCCTCAATCAAGGTCAACCGATCCATCAAGCCTTCGCGTTCGGCAATGCCGCCCCCGCGCGGGCCATAAAGACCCACGGCATGCACTTCATCGAGATAGGTCATCGCGCCATATTGGTCAGCGAGATCACAAATCCCGGCAATCTTTCCAATGTCGCCATCCATTGAATAAACGCTTTCAAAGGCGATAATTTTTGGGGCTGTCGGATCGGCGGCTTTCAGTTTTGCGCCGAGATCAGCAAGATCATTGTGTTTGAAGATCACGCGTTCGGCTTTTGAATGACGAATACCCTCGATCATTGAAGCGTGGTTGCCCGCGTCTGAAAACACGATGCAGCCCGGAAGCTGCGAGGCCAGGCATGAGAGGCTTGCCCAATTCGATACATAGCCCGAGGTAAACAGAAGGGCTGCTTCCTTGCCGTGAAGATCAGCAAGCTCGCGTTCAAGCTCCACATGATAAATTGATGTGCCCGCAATATTGCGCGTGCCACCCGCACCCACACCCGTCTTGTCGATGGCATCATGCATGGCCGTTAGAACTTTGGGGTGCTGGCCCATGCCGAGATAGTCATTGGAACACCAGATGGTGACATCGTGGGGTGCGCCATCCTTGTGCATTTTCGCCTTCGGGAAATTGCCTGCCTCACGTTCCAATTCAGCGAAAACGCGGTAGCGCCCCTCAGCTTTCAGGGTGTCCAGTTTTGACTTAAAAAAGCTCTCGTAATCCATCATTTCTTCCTGAACCGTCTCCTGACATGTACGCCCGCTTGCGTCAATTGCTTCCAATGCGGCGCCCTGTCACTGGCCGCCAGATTAAGCACAGCGCTTGACCGGGCATATTGATCGATGTCAATTGCCGCAAACCTTTCAGGAATTTCATGAATCACCCTTCAAATCTGCGCGGCATCGGCTTTATGCTATTGGCGGGCTTTGTTTTTATGCTGAATGACAGCTTCCTCAAGATCATCCTTTTTGATCTTCCACCTTATGAAGTTCTGGTGCTCCGGGGCGTTTTTGGCACCCTGATCGCAGGTGTCTTTCTGGGTGTAATGGGTGACCTGAAACAATGGCGCACGGCGTTAAACCGCTTCGTGTTCTTACGGGCGGGCTTCGAAGCTGCTGCAATCCTGACATACATTCTGGCTCTTGCCCGGGCACCCATTGGTGATGTCACTGCCATTTTCCAGACGACACCGCTTCTGGTCATTCTGGGCATGGTGCTGATTCATCGTGAACGAGCCTCGGCTTTTCGCTTGGCGCTGGTGATTGCGGGTTTTGCAGGTGCCATGATGGTGGCCCAACCCGGCCAAGGCACGACTTCGCCTTTTGTCATGCTGGCCTTTGTGACCGCTGTGTTTGCGGCCTTACGCGATCTTGCCGGCCGCTATATTCCAAGAAACGTAGCTCCGATGCTTTCAACCTTCGTGACAATCGTGGTTGTGTGTGCGTCATCGGCATTGTGCGGATTGTTGTTTGAAACGTGGACTGTGCCACGACCTTCAGCCTGGTGGCTGAGCATTGGTGCAGGCCTGTTTGTAATGCTGGGGCATTACTTTACGTTGCTTGCCTATAAAAATGCGTCGGCACAGGCCGTGGCACCGTTTTATTACAGCTTCATGGTTTTTGCCGTGGTGATGGGTTTTGTGATTTTCGGTGATGTTCCCAACATGCTGGCATTCTCGGGCATGGCCATCATCATGGGATCAGGCTTGGCAATCGGCGCGCTGGAGCGGAAACGCTCCGTTAGCGAAATCACTCCAGAGCCATAGCCAAGGGTAATTTTACCTTTTCCATGAAAAGTCAAAACGCTTCAGGCGCTGCCGATTAAGATGCCGGTGATGAAAACAAGAAGACCGCCCACAGCAATTTGAAGTGCCGCCTTGATGATGGGCGTATCCATATATTTGTTGCGTATCCACGTAATGGCGGCGAGCTCAACCAGCACAACAACCACGGCCAGAATAAAGGCTGTGTGAAAATTTGGAATGAGAAATGGCAGCGTGTGGCCCAGACCACCCACCGCCGTCATCACGCCCGCAGCAAGACCGCGAATGAGCGGGTGACCGCGGCCCGTCAACTTGCCGTCGTCAGACAGGCCTTCTGCCAGTCCCATGGAAATGCCAGCGCCCACCGATGCAGCCACGCCAACGAGAAAAGTCTGCCAAGTATTGCCTGTGGCAAATGCTGCAGCAAAAATGGGAGCAAGTGTCGAAACCGAACCGTCCATCAAGCCAACAAGCCCAGGCTGGACGACCTGCAGCAGGAACAAACGTCGTTCCGCCTCGCCCTCGCGCATTTTTGCATCTTCGGTCACATGGGTAAGGCCCAGTTTGTCAGCCAGGGACTCATGGCTCTTTTCGGCGGCAGCCAGATCCAGCAGCAGTTTCTTGATTGCAGCATCATCGGTGCGTTCGGCGGCCTGCAAATAGAAACGATGGTTCTCCGCTTCAACCACTTCGGCACGTTTGCGCATTGTGTCGATGCCGAGTTTGGAAATTGTATAGATTGGCTTGTGTTTGACAAAGCCATGAACATCCGAGCGGCGGATCAGCGGAATGAAATCACCAAATTTGGCCTGATAGGCTTTGGTCAGGCGATCGCGGTGCTCAAACTCTTCCGCCGCCATTTCCATGAAGACTTTCGAGGAATCTGGATAGGTTTGCACCAACTCATTGGCAAACATGCCGTACGCTCTTGCATCATCTTCTTCAGATGAAATGGCTAGCGCAAGGATTTCCTGTTCGGTGAGATCTGAAAAACTTTTCATGGGCCGTATTTAAAACGAATCTGACGGTTGTCCAGATCACTTATTGCCGAGGTGGCATGCAGCAAGAAACTTCGACAAATCGGCCTCATCGGTAACTGAGACATTGGTTCCGAGCCCGCCATTCATAACCCAAAATTTGTTGCCTGACTTGTCCACCAGAGCCTTCCACAAGGGATCCTCATATTCGACGGTGATTTCGGCCGCCAGGGCGACACGGGATCTTTTCTCGGTGATGGGTCTAAACTCCACCTTTTCGGAATAGTCCTTGCCATGAGCCTTGAACACCATCGACCAGCGGCCTTTGGCGCGTTTCAGCGTTGAATCTTCCATGGCAAGAGAGGCCGCCTTGTCGACCGGCAGAAGTACCCGAATGGATTTTGAATCCTCCGTACAGCGGAGCTCTATGAGACGATAGGCATCTGACACCGGATGGACGCGCACCGGCTCTCGCAGTTCAAGCACCGCACCTTCACCAGTTTTGACCAGCGTCGACGATGGGTGATCCTTGTCTTCGGCGTGAGCAGACAATCCCGTCAGGATAAGAATTGCCAAAGAAAATATCCAGCGCATGTTTTACCTCCGCCGCAAAGCGGAACCAGCATGGATCAGTTCTCGTCCATCTTCAAGGCGGCGATGAAGGCTTCTTGCGGAATTTCGACTTTGCCGAACTGCCGCATTTTCTTTTTGCCTTCCTTCTGCTTGTCGAGAAGTTTGCGTTTGCGGGAAATGTCGCCGCCGTAACATTTGGCGGTCACGTCTTTGCGCATGGCAGAAAGCGTTTCGCGGGCCACGACCTTGCCGCCAATTGAGGCCTGAATGGGGATCTTGAACATGTGGCGCGGAATCAAATCTTTCAGCTTTTCGCACATCACGCGGCCGCGTTGTTCAGCCCGTGTGCGGTGAACCACCATCGACAAGGCATCGACAGGTTCTTCATTGACCAGAATGGACAACTTGACCAGATCAGCCGCGGCATATTCCGTCATTTTATAGTCGAACGAGGCATAGCCTTTAGACACCGATTTCAGGCGGTCATAGAAATCAAACACCACTTCGTTCAAAGGCAGATCATAGACCACCATGGCGCGGCTGCCCGCATAGGTCAGTTGCTTCTGGCGACCGCGACGGTCCTCGCAGAGCTTCAAGATCGAACCCAAATACTCATCCGGCACCAGAATGGTCGCTTCAATCCACGGCTCTTCCATGGACAAAATCAGCGACACGTCCGGCATGTCAGCGGGGTTGTGCATATTGATATGCGTGCCATCGCGCATGTTGATTTTGTAAATCACCGATGGAGCGGTGGTGATAATATCCACGTTAAATTCGCGCTCGATGCGTTCACGCGTGATCTCAAGATGCAGCAGACCAAGGAAACCGCAACGGAAACCAAATCCCAGAGCGGCGGAGGTTTCCATTTCAAACGAGAAGCTCGCATCATTCAAACGCAGACGGCCCATGGCTTCACGCAGGTCTTCAAACTCCGAAGCAT
>JBDSTO010000110.1:0-39469 GCA_039928255.1 Aestuariivirga sp.
TCGTGGCGGCGCTTAAAACGGTGTATGATCCTGAAATTCCAGTGGATATTTATGAGCTGGGCTTGGTCTACAAGGTCGATATTGACGATGACCGCAACGTGGCCATCGACATGACATTGACGGCGCCGGGTTGCCCGGTGGCTGGTGATATGCCGGGCTGGGTTGAAAATGCGGTCTCGTCGGTTGCAGGCGTGGGCAGTGTCAAAGCGCGGATTACCTTTGATCCGCCCTGGGATCATAGCCGCATGTCAGAAGAGGCCCGCATGGCCATGAATATGTGGTAGGAGATGGAAATGGCATCTGTAACAGCACGACCCCGTCCACAGGCAATGAAGATCACCGAGGCCGCAGCCGCGCGCGTGCGCGAGTTGATGGCCAAGGGCGAAGGCGTTGCCTTGCGTGTCGGCGTCAAGAATGGCGGCTGTGCGGGCATGGAATATACGATGGAGTGGGCCAAGGAACTGGGCAAGTTCGATGAGGTGATCGAGGACCAGGGTGCAAAGATCCTGATTGATCCCAAGGCCATCATGTTCCTGATCGGCACCGAGATGGATTTCCAGACGACGACTTTGAAATCAGGGTTCACCTTCAACAATCCCAATCAGGTTTCGGCCTGTGGGTGTGGTGAGAGCGTGCAGTTGAAGGCCGCACAGGTTTCGGCAGGATAACTGTCTTTCAGCTTTAAAGCTTGCGGGCAGGGGCCCTGGTTTTTTCCGAGGTAAAGACGATGCCCAGCATGTCTTCGCGGCGCCAAACGACTCTTGCCGTGCAGATCGTATTTTCAGAGGGGATCAGGAAGCGGAATTCATTGGCAACGGCGGCCTGATCGCCACAGATTATACGAGCACCGGTGGCTGAAATGTCGCGCACCGTGCAATCCACGACGCTCCATTTGTCCATGCTGACAATCTTCGCGCCCTTCAAAACGCGGTTGCGAACGGCAATTCGCTTGTTCTCTTCCACCATATTCTTACCCGTAACAGGTACTGATTAATATTAGTGAACTGGCCAAGTACATTGGACGTTCCAGGCTGTAATCCAGCAGCCTGGTCACTTCTTCATCAAGAAGGCCGGCATGTTACCCTCGTGAAAGCCACCATCATCGGGTGCTGCATCATTTTCATTGTGATGAGACTTGCGCGCAGGCCTTTCGGCACGGGGCGATCTTGCCACGGCTTCAGGCTGTTGTTGGGTTTCGGCAACTGCACGCTTTTCGCGGGGCGCTTCCCTTGTCGCCTGTTTTGGCTCTCTTGTGGTTTCTCTAGGCGCGCGCGCAGGCCGCTTTTCGCCCCTTGGAGCACGAGCAGATCTCTCGCGGGCTGGTTCAATTGCGTCGCTGGCTTGCTCGCCTGGCACGTCGAACCATTCAATTTCTTTCTTGATCAAGCCCTGAATGGCCGTGAGATATTTGCCTTCCTCTGGTGTTACCATGGTGAAAGCTTGGCCCTCGCGTCCGGCGCGACCTGTGCGACCAATGCGGTGGACGTAATCTTCAGCATGGATAGGTACGTCAAAATTGATAACGTGGCTGACCTCAGGAATATCAAGACCGCGGGCTGCAACGTCAGAAGCGATCAAGAACGTCACTTCGTTATTGCGGAATGCGGCGAGCATTTTTTGTCTTGCTGACTGATCCATGTCACCATGGAGTGCACCGGCATTGAAGCCATGGCGTTGCAGGGATTTTTCGAGCAGGGCCACGGTGGTTTTGCGGTTGGCGAATACGATGCCGTTTTTTACATTGTCTTGGCTGCGCAGAAGATTGCGCAGCGTGTCACGCTTGGCCTTTGGATCATGCGGTGCCTTCACCAGCATCTGGGTGATGGATTCAGCCGTTGAAGAGCGAGCAGCAGTTTCAACGCGCACGGGGTTATGGAGGAACTGCGCGGTGAGGCGCTGGATTTCCGGCGGCATGGTGGCCGAGAAGAACATCGTCTGCCGGGTGAAGGGCAGCATCTTGCAGATTTTTTCGATGTCGGGGATGAAGCCCATATCAAGCATGCGGTCGGCCTCGTCGATGACCAGCATTTCAATACCTGTCATCAAGAGACGGCCACGTTCGAAATGGTCGAGCAGGCGGCCGGGCGTGGCGATGACCACGTCTGCGCCGCGATCAATCTTCAAAGCTTGTGGATCAAACGCAACGCCGCCAATCAAAAGAGCTACGGTGAGCTTGTGGTTCTTGCCCAGGGTGGCAAATGATTCTTCCACCTGTGCTGCAAGTTCGCGCGTCGGCTCAAGGATCAGGGTGCGCGGCATTCGGGCGCGGGCGCGACCTTTTTCCAGCATGGAGAGCATGGGAAGCACGAAGGCGGCTGTTTTGCCAGAGCCTGTTTGGGCAAGGCCCAGAACATCTTTGCGTTGAAGCGCGTGTGGAATAGCCTGGGCTTGAATGGCCGTAGGCGTCGTGTATCCTGCGGATGTAACCGCTTCCAGTGTTTTGGGACTCAAACCTAGTTCAGAAAAACTCATGTAAATTGAAAAACCAATCTGGCGATTGTGCGATTAAGCGTGCGACCAGGGCCAATCCGCCAAATCCGGGGACGCGTCATGAACGCGGGGATAGGGATTTCCCGCGCGAAAGTCAATTTTATTGCATTTTATGATGAACTTGAGACGCCAAAAAGCCCATGTCAGATGGTCGCATGGAGGGCAGGGTCTGGGACGCCTCATCGGGACATCAGAAAGGCCTTGTTAAGAAACCTTTAACCATTACGGCAACACTCTGCGCCGTCGAATGAAAGGGATTCACGATGAAAAAATATGCAGCCGAATTCTTCGGAACGTTCTGGCTGGTTTTAGGCGGATGCGGCAGTGCTGTTCTGGCGGCGGCGTTTCCCGGCGTGGGGATTGGTCTGGCTGGTGTGTCGCTGGCTTTTGGATTGACCGTTTTGACCATGGCCTATGCGGTGGGCGGCATTTCTGGCGGCCATTTCAATCCGGCTGTTTCAGTCGGCTTGGCTACTGCTGGGCGGTTTTCATGGCGCGAGCTTCCGGCCTATGTGATTTCACAGGTTTTGGGTGGAGCTGCGGGTGCACTCATCCTTTATCTGATTGCTTCCGGCAAAGCCGACTTTTCGACTGCGGGTGGATTTGCCTCCAACGGATATGGCGAGCATTCGCCCGGCGGCTATTCATTTTTGGCAGCCCTTATTTGTGAAGTGGTGATGACGGGCTTTTTCCTGATTATCATTCTAGGTGCCACGGGTAAGAAAGCCCCCGCTGGTTTTGCTCCCATTGCGATCGGCCTCGGTTTGACGCTCATCCACTTGATCTCAATTCCGGTGACCAATACGTCAGTTAATCCAGCTCGTTCCACGGCGGTTGCTCTGTTTGCAGGCGGATGGGCTTTGGAACAGCTCTGGCTGTTCTGGGTGGCACCAATTGTGGGTGCCGTTCTTGGCGCGCTGGTCCACACCCATCTCATCAATTACGACGACTAGGTTTTCAACAAAAAGGCGGGTCTCGAAGACCCGCCTTTTCTTGGTTGAAATATTGGCCTCGTCTAAGCGATGTCAAAACGGCCGAGGTTCATCACCTTCGTCCATGCTGCCACAAAATCATTGGCGAACTTTGCTTGTGCATCAGCGCTGCCATAAACTTCTGCCAAGGCGCGGAGTTGGGAATGGGAACCGAAAATCAGATCGACGCGCGTGCCAGTCCACTTCAATTCGCCTGTTGCGCGGTCACGACCCTCAAAAATATCTGCCGCTTCTGAAACTGGCTTCCAGACTGTTGCCATGTCGAGCAGATTGACGAAGAAGTCAGTGGTCAAAGTTTGAGACCGCTTGGTGAACACACCATGTTGGCTCGCGCCAGCGTTGGCGCCCAATACGCGAAGGCCGCCGATCAGCACCGTCAACTCCGGTGCTGACAGGGTGAGCAATTGCGCCCGGTCTATCAGCAGTTCTTCGGCTGAAACGCTGAAGGCTTTTTGCTGATAGTTGCGGAAGCCATCGGCTACCGGTTCGAGTACTGCAAAGCTTTCAACATCAGTCTGGTCCTGGGTTGCATCAGCGCGGCCCGGTGTGAACGGAACCTTGATGTCATGCCCGGCCTTTTTTGCGGCCTTCTCGACGGCAGCGCAACCACCCAGCACGATGAGATCGGCCAATGACACACGCTTCTTGCCAGTTTGTGCCGCGTTGAATGATTTTTGAATCGCTTCAAGTTTTTGCAGAACCACAGCCAATTGGGCTGGTTGATTGACCTCCCAATCTTTTTGCGGGCTCAGGCGAATGCGCGCACCATCGGCACCACCACGCTTGTCGGAACCGCGGAATGTTGATGCCGATGCCCACGCTGTCCCGACCAGTTGTGAGACCGTGAGCTTGGAGGCAAGGATTTTCGCTTTCAGCGCCGTGATATCCTTCGGCGTGATCAAAGGATGTTTGATTGCTGGAATGGGGTCCTGCCAGATCAAATCTTCCTTTGGCACTTCCGGTCCGAGATAACGGACTTTCGGCCCCATATCGCGGTGGGTAAGTTTGAACCAGGCTCGCGCAAAGGCATCTGCAAACTGGCCCGGGTTTTGATGGAATCGCCTCGAAATCTTTTCGTAGGCAGGGTCGACGCGTAATGCGAGATCGGATGTCAGCATGGCAGGTGCGCGGCGCTTTGAAGGATCATGGGCGTCGGGAACCGTATTGGCTCCGCCGCCATTCTTCGGCGTCCATTGGTGTGCACCAGCGGGGCTCTTGGTCAATTCCCATTCAAAGCCGAATAGATTGTCAAAGAAGTTGTTGGTGAATTTGGTGGGGTCTTTGGACCATGTGACTTCAAGGCCACTGGTGATGGCGTCACCGCCGATGCCGCTCTGGAAGGTGGAGAGCCAACCCAATCCTTGGGCTTCGATCAAGCCGCCTTCAGGCTCAACGCCAACATGGGAGGCGGGACCAGCGCCGTGGGTTTTGCCGAAGGTGTGACCGCCTGCAATGAGGGCCACAGTTTCTTCGTCGTCCATAGCCATGCGGGCGAAGGTTTCACGAATATCGCGGGCTGAAGCCAATGGGTCCGGGTTGCCGTTGGGGCCTTCGGGGTTCACATAAATCAAACCCATCTGGACTGCCGCCAGGGGATTGGCCAATTCCCGATCACCGGAATAGCGCTTGTCCTCCAACCACTTGCCTTCAGCACCCCAATAAATATCCTCATCAGGTTCCCACACGTCCGCACGTCCGCCGCCAAAACCAAAAGTTTTGAAGCCCATCGATTCCAGTGCGCAATTGCCAGCCAGAATCATCAAATCGGCCCAAGAAATCTTGTTGCCGTATTTCTGCTTCAGCGGCCAAAGCAGGCGCCGGGCCTTGTCGAGGTTGCCGTTGTCAGGCCAGCTGTTGAGCGGGGCAAAACGTTGCGTGCCACTTCCAGCACCGCCACGACCATCGCCGGTGCGATAGGTGCCAGCACTGTGCCAGGCCATGCGAATAAAAAATGGACCATAGTGACCAAAATCTGCCGGCCACCAGACTTGCGATTTGGTCATCAAGGCAACAAGGTCTTTTTTCAGTGCAGCGAAATTGAGCTTCTTGAAAGATTCGGCATATTTGAAATTACCCGGCATGGGGTTGGAGAAGGCCGAGTGCTGATGCAGAATTTTGAGGTTGAGCTGGTTAGGCCACCAATCACGGTTTGAACGGGCAGCATGGGTTCTATGCCGACTTGCGCCATGTACGACCGGGCATTTTCCAGCGGTCTCAGTGGTATCACTCATAGAAATCTCCAATCAGTTTGGCCAAACCTGCAGCCGTCCACAGATCCACGCACTCTTTCGTTATTGAGTTCAATTGTAACGTGAAGATATTGCCGTGCTCAAGAGCTATTGCAGTTGGCTGATTGTGGCAGCACTTAACAGCATTTGCCCATGTGACAAAGCGCGTTAATGCTGTATCATCATGACAGTTACCATGAGGCCTGCCGAGAGTTAGATTGATACTATGATTAGCCATGCGGTTCTTGACGTTGTTGAAACTTCCAATCTCATCCTGCGCGAAATCCGCGCCAGCGATGCGGGGGATTTGTCATGCTTTATGACGCAGGCGCGGTACCAAAAGCACATTGTCCATCGTTTGAAAGATGAAGATGCTGTGAATGATTTCGTGCGCCGTCACATGGCGCATCAGGGCGACAGCAGAAGGCGGGTGTTTCACCTTTCGGCCGAGGAGCGCATGTCGGCGGAGGTGATCGGCGATGGGTTCCTGATTTGCCATCCTGACCAATCAGTTGAGATTGGCTGGGGCCTGCATCCGGCCCTGTGGTCAATGGGTTTTGGCACCGAAATTGGCAGGGGCCTCCTGGCCATTGGCATTGAGCGCCTGAAGGCCAAGCGCGTCTGGTGCAAGATTATGCGGCCCAATACGGCTTCGCTGCGGCTGGCCCGCAAGATTGGAATGACGCGTGAGAAGAGCCACGATGATTTTCCCGTGGGGCAGGGGCAGTTTGAATCGGTTGATGTGTTCAGCATCAGCGCTGACACCTATTTCGATTTGCCATACTGAAAATGACAAAGACTGAAGTGACCGTAGTCGGGGCGGGCCCGGCGGGTTTGATGGCGGCCGAAGTTCTGGCTGCAGGTGGCGTCAAAGTAACGGTGATTGATCATATGGCAAGACCCGCCAGAAAATTCCTGCTGGCTGGACGTGGCGGATTGAATCTCACCCATTCCGAGCCAATGGAATTGATGCTGCCGCGTTATGGTGAAGCCAAGGAATTTCTGACGCCGATTATCAAGGCGTTTCCACCATCCGCCGTCGTTGAATGGTGTCATGGTTTGGGTGTTGAAACTTTTGTGGGCACATCGGGACGGGTTTTTCCAACGGCGATGAAAGCATCACCGCTGCTTCGGGCCTGGCTGCAAAGACTGGTTGGTCTTGGCGTTGAGTTCAAAATGAATACGCAGTGGGCGGGCTTTGACAAGACCACCACCATCCTTGCCATGGGCGGTGCCAGCTGGCCGCAATTGGGATCTGATGCCACCTGGGTGCCGGCCATGCGCAGTGCAAATCTGCGCGTCACCGGTTTCAAACCTGCCAACAGCAGGTTTTTGGTGAAGTGGTCGAAAGTTTTTCGGGACAAATTTGCAGGTGTGCCCGTTAAAAACGTCGGTCTCAGCTATGCTGGCAATAAAGTGCGTGGCGAGTTGATGATCTCTGACGAGGGGATTGAGGGCGGGCCGATTTATGCACTGTCGCGCGTGATGCGCGACACGCCGGGCGAAACCTTGCTGATTGATTTGCGGCCAGACGTGAGTGCCGATGTTTTGCGCGAGCGTCTCTCCAAGCCCCGCGGCAAGATGAGCCAGTCGAATTATCTGCGTAAAGCCGCAGGACTTACGCCTGTCGGTGCGGGATTGTTGCGCGAAGCGGGGCTTGAATTTACCGCTGAGAATATCAAGGCTGCTCCGGTTAAAATCCTGCGTCCGGCCAGTCTGGCGCGAGCCATTTCTTCGGCGGGCGGATTGGCACTGTCTGAACTTGATGAGAATTGCCGAATCAAGCTTTTCCCCAATGTCTACGCTGTCGGAGAAATGCTGGATTGGGAGGCCCCGACAGGGGGCTATTTGCTGCAGGCCTGCTTCTCGACGGGCGTTGTTGCAGCGCGGGATATTCTGGCAAAGCTGCCATAGATCAGCCGCGGCTCTGCCATATTCCCTTGGGATAACCCTGACATCATTCAGGAGTTCATGTCATGCGTAAAGTCTTCATTTTGGCGCTGTTGTCCGCCGCTTCATGGGGCAGTGTTGCCCATGCCGATCAGGCTGGATGGTGTGCCGCTTATGCCCGTGATTTTGCTGATGCCCGCGCAACCGACAAGGTTTTGTGGCAGCACAAATATGACATTGCCCAGAAATCCTGTCTGGACAAAGAGCAATTGGCAACGCCCGTTGTTGACGAAAAAAAAGTTGATGTGCCAAAGGCCGATGTTGCAAAAACCGCAGCTTCTGCGACTGAAATTCCCAAACCTTTGTCCAAAGCTGCGGCAACTCCCGCCGCTGAAGATACTGTGGCCGATGCGCCAGTTGCTGTTGCGCCAGCCAAGCCGAAACACAAGCTGGCAAGTGCTGCACCCGACGTGGGCACGCCTGAGTGGAACGCCTACTGCGCCAAGAAATATACGTCTTTCAATGCGGTGACGGGTACCTACAAGTCTTTGACCGGAGTCGACCGGAAATGTCTTTACACCGGGTAGGTGACATCTTTGGCACCAGCAGCTTGGAATGCGGCTCACGAGTTCCGCTCTGAAGTGGTTTCACCCTCAATGTGTTGGTGAATCTTTTCAATCCATTTCGTCGCTTTCAAACGACACCATACATAGTCCGCACTGGTGAGCGGGCTTAGCCGCTTGAACTGTAACTCCACCTGCTTTGTATCTCTGAGCTCGCTCCATTCATTAATTTGCCAAATTGCCAGACCTTCGAAAAGCGGCGCAATAGGGACGTGGCGCGTGATGACGATTGAACCCAACAACAAGGCTTCCCACGTGCGGTGACAATCGATACCCCACCCCGTGGGACTGATCACGAATGGATGAGCCCCATAATGCCGCCATATTAAGATTTGTGAGACGCGGCGCTCAAGGAAGATAACATGGTTGGCGTCCCTCAATGCATTTTGAATTGTGTATCGTTCAGGTGAACTTTGAGAAAGATGGGCATCGCAAAAAATTGTTCTCGGTAGAACATCCATCCGCTGGCGGCCCTTACGGATTTCGTGAAGTTTGTTCATCAGGGTTTTTGGAGACTGGAATTTACGATTGGTGTGAAGATCGAGGCCTATGGGAAAAGGGTGAAGTTTTTTTTGCACTGTTCCATCGTGGTTTTGTGAATACCAAGCGATGATCTTGTGGCTTTCCAAGATGGCTGAAACCGTTTTTGGATTGATGTCTGAGGGAACAGAGCAATCACCATCTGTGGTGAGAAGGGTTATTGGTTGTTGCAGTTTGGGAAGAATTGAGCGTACAAAAATGTCAAGGTCGCAAAGCTTTCCAACACGCGCTCCACTTCCAAGTCGCAGCCACACCACGCCGTGCGGGTCGGCATAGTGACGCAAGAAAAATGCATCATCTTGGACGCTCTCGGTGGATGCCAGGTGATAGCTGCGTGGGCCTGAAACATCGCAAAAGGCAGGTAAGCCCTTGCTCCACAGAATGTCGGGAATTGCTGCGCCCTGCAACAACCGGGAGTGGATTTTTTCCTTTACGCTGATCAGGGTCCGAAACGCCAAATCAATTGCCCTTCAATTTCAGTGGAGATATCGAAACAGGATATTTCACAATTAAGGTGCCGGCATCAATCAAATCCGCAACGACTCATTTCAAACTATACTTTTCTTTAATCACCATGAAATCTTGCGCGCTGATTCGGTGTTGTCCAGACTTTCGTCTTGAGGGCAGGCGTGGCGACTTGCAGTCAGGAGTGCAGGGGACATTGAATTGGGTTTGGCCAAACGAATTTTATTTTGCGTCTGCCAAAACCAGTTCAGCTCCCTTCCAGCCAATCATCATGGCCGCTGCGTTGAGATTGCCCGACAGGATGGATGGAAACGCTGAAGCATCAATCACCCGCAAACCATCCAGTCCATGGACCTTGAGGGCCGGCGAAACCACCGAGGTTTTCTTGTCAGGGCCCATGCGGCAGGTGCAACTGGGATGATAAACCGTGCCACTGCGCTTTCGGAAATCCGCAATAATCTCGTCATCAGTGGTGACTGCAGGACCAGGGCGTAATTCTTCAACAATCAAGTCCGCCAAAGGTTTTTGCGCTGCGATGTGGCGGAGGAATTTCACTGCTTCCAGCATTTCCTTCACGTCATGGGTAGTGGAAAAGACATTCGCCGTGATCCGGGGGTGTGCAAACGGATCGGCAGACTTGATCATGATTTCGCCCTTGCTGGTGGGGTGGCAATTTGAAAGCCCAAGTGACATGCCCGAGAATGGATCAGGGCTGAGGATTGGGCGTTCGCCTGCGCGCGGGATCAACGTTGAAAACGCCTGCATGTAAAGCTGCATGTTGGGGCGCTCTAATTTTGGATTCGATTTGAAGAAACCACCGCCATGATTGATGCTGATCGACAGGGGTCCACGTCCCGCCATCAAATAGCGCAGGCCATGGCGGAGTTTGCCCCACCACGGACGAAGTTCATCATTCAAGGTGGGGACATTCATGCGATAGGTATAATTGATGCCTTGATGGTCCGAGAGATTGCGGCCCACATTGGGATTGGCCAACAAAACGTCGATGCCTAAAGATTTTAGATGTTGGCCGTCCCCAATGCCTGATAGTTGCAAAAGCTGGGGTGAATTGACAGCACCTCCAGAAACAATCACCTCGCGGCCTGCCTTGGCCATATGAAGGTTGCCATTCATTTTGAATTCAACGCCGATGGCGCGCTTTCCTTCAAAGACCAGCCGGGTGGCGTGGGCATTGGATAGGACATGCAGGTTAGGCCGATTCATTGCGGGCCGGAGAAAGGCGCGCATGGCGGAGTTCCGGCGTCCGTTTTTGGTGGTGAGTTGATAATGGCCAACACCTTCCTGGGTGGCACCATTGAAATCTGGATTAGGGGGCAAGCCAGCGGCCATCGAGGATTGTTCGAAAGGTTTGCACAGCCAATGACGGTCATGGAGATTGGCGTGGATAAAAAGCGGGCCGCCAGAGCCTCGCAGTTCATTGCCGCCCGCTTCGTTGTCTTCGATAGCCTTGTAGGCTTTCAACACCTCATCCCAGCCCCAGCCGTTATTACCGGCCGCTTTCCAGTCATCAAAATCAGAAGCGGCGCCGCGCACATAGACCATGGCGTTGATTGAACTTGAGCCCCCCAGAACTTTTCCGCGGGGCCAAAAATCCGATTGGCCGTCAAGTCCCTGATCAGGTTCGGCGGCGTACATCCAGTTCACCGCAGGGTCATAAAAGGTCTTGCCATAACCCAGTGGCATTTGAATGTAGAAACGGCGGTCACTGCCACCAGCTTCCAGAACCAAAACAGTGTAACGCCCATTGGCAGATAGTCTTTCAGCCAGAACGCAACCAGCAGACCCCGCACCGACAACTACATAGTCATAAATTTCGCGCATGGGCGTAATGTGCTGGAGTCCAGCCGTTTGGCAAGAGCCAAGCCACGTGAAATAAATTGGCCACAGGCTAAAACCGTTGCACTTTTCAAGGTGATTGCTTCCAGCTAGCTTTGGGCCAAAGGATGGACCCATGAAAATCAAAGATCTCAAAGTCTTCATCGTTGGCAATCCGCCACCGGGTTGGGGCGGTCGCTATTTCACGTTCGTCAAGCTGACGACGGACACGGGCATCACCGGCATTGGCGAATGCTATTGCGCGACGTTCGGTCCCAAAGCGATGACGGCGATGATTGAAGATACATTCGGCCGCTACGTTGAAGGAATGGACCCGTTCCATCTCGAGAGCCTGTGGCGCAAGGTCTATGGCTCTGGCTACACGCTGCGGCCTGATGTTTCATTGATGGGGGTACTCTCAGGCATTGAGATCGCATTGTGGGACATCATCGGCAAATCTTTGAACAAACCCATTTATGAATTGTTGGGCGGCAGGGTTCACGAGAAGCTGCGGTCATACACCTATATCTATCCTGACCTTTCCAAGGGGCAGGATGATTCAGTCTACTGGAATGCGGAACAATCGGCGGAGCGGGCAGCGGACTATGTGAAACAAGGGTTCACCGCCATCAAGTTTGATCCGGCGGCACCTTATTCCGCTTTTGATCCACGCCAGCCCTCATTGGAATCCATCGAGCTTTGTGTGAAGTTCTGCAAACTCATCCGCGAAGCTGTTGGCACCAAGGCTGATCTGCTGTTTGGAACTCACGGACAATTTACGACGGCGGGTGCCATTCGCTTTGCCAAGAAGATCGAGCAATTCGACCCGCTGTGGTTTGAAGAGCCCACCCCACCTGAGAAACCGGAAGAGATGGCCCTGGTGGCCCGCGCGACGTCGATTCCCGTGGCCACCGGCGAGCGGCTGACGACAAAATATGAATTTGCACGCGTGCTGGAGTGCCGTGCGGCATCGATCATCCAAATGGCCTTGGGCAGGGTGGGCGGCATCATGGAGGCGAAGAAGATTGCTGCCATGTCGGAGACTTATTACGCGCAGATAGCGCCTCATCTTTATTGTGGACCTGTGGAGGCAGCGGCCAACATTCAGTTTGCAACATCGCTTCCGAATTTCCTGGTTTTGGAAAGCATTGAAACATTTGGTGGCATTTATTCCAAGCTTCTCAAGAAGCCGATCCGCTGGGAGCAGGGCTATGTCATTCCGCCCACTGAACCTGGACTTGGAATTGAGCTCAATGAAGAGGTGGCGCTGTCGCTTCCCTACACAGGAGACAAGCTCCACCTTGAAATGACGAACGTTCCTTTGCGGAAAGAACAATAGATGCGTTACGGCTATATCGGCCTTGGGAACCTCGGCGGCCATCTGGCAATGAGTCTGATCCGCAAAGGCTTTGATGTGACGGTCTTTGATCTCGACCGAAAACTTGGTGAGCGTCACATCGAAGCGGGGGCCAAATGGGCCAACACGCCCAAGGAACTTTCTGCTGCGGTGGATCATGTTTTCACCTGTCTGCCGTCGCCCAGCATCTCTGAGAAAGTTCTTGTGCAGATTCTGGAAGGCCTCAAGCCCGGCGGAACCTGGATCGAAAACTCGACCAATGGCCGCGATGAGATGAAGCGGTTGGCGGGGATGGCGGAGGCGCGTGGCATTCAAACCTTGGAGGCTCCGGTGACGGGGGGCGTCCATTTGGCGGCGCGGGGCGAAATTACCGTGCTTGTCGGCGGCGACAAGGCTCTTTTTGAGAAACACGAGAAAGCCTTGCGGGCCATTGGAAAAGAAATATTCCACATGGGGCCGTTGGGATCTGCCGCAGTCATTAAAGTTATCACGAACATGCTTGCCTTCATTCATCTGGTGGCCGATGCGGAAGCTTTGATGCTGGCCAAGCGCGGCGGGCTCGATCTGGGGCAGGCCTGGCGCGCCATTGCGGCAAGCTCAGGCACCAGCTTTGTTCATGAAACGGAAGGCCAACTTATCTTGAATGGCAGCTATGATATTGCTTTTACAATGGATTTAGCTCTAAAGGACCTTGGATTTGCGATGAATTTTGGCAAGGAATTCGGCGTTCCCCTGGATTTGGCCAGCTTAACCAATCAAACCTTCGTCAAAGGCAAGGCAGCCTACGGCGGGCAGGCCCAATCGACCCAGATTGCCAAGCTTTTGGAGGATGTTCTGAAAACTGACCTCCGCGCGGATGGTTTTCCAAAACGGCTGGAATAGTTCATCTTCGGTTCATCTTCGATGCCTTAGAAATGACCTCAAGTTGAGGAAGACTCACCTTCAAACCAAGGAGAACACCATGAACCGTATTTTCAAAACTACTCTTGCCATTGCTCTGGGTGCAGCCACCTTGGCATCGACCGCAGACATGAGCTTTGCCATGAGCAAGAACCAATATTGCCGCAATGTAGCGCGCCATGAAGCCAATCGCTCGGCCAGCCGTTCAGTCGGTTCAGGTCTTGTGACCGGTTTGGCTCTGGGTGGCGTTTATGGTGCTTTGACCGGCGGCGGCCGCGGCAGCAACATCGTGACCGGCCTTGCCGTGGGTGGTGCTGGCGGTGCCCTTCTGGGTGCAGCTACGAGCGACTCGCGTCGCAACCGCGTTTATCGTCAGGTTTACGAAGACTGCATGTACAATTGATATTTAACGCCTTAACCCGGCGTTAAACCAAAAGCCTTTCAATCCGAACGCGGGGAGCTTTCCCCGCGTTTTGGTTTTGGACGGTATGCCATCATTTTCTGACATCTTCACCTTTGTGGCTTTCCCCCTGTATTATTTGATGCAGCAGGGCTCGCAATATTATCTGCCGACCTATCTCGGTGCTGCGCTTACCGCCATCGTGCTCTATCTGGTGCTCAACCGACGCTCCCACATTTCTCTCAAGGGAGCCGTTCAGCTTGTTATGCCACGCAAACTTTTCCGGCACGCTTCCACCAAGCTCGATGCAAAGCTGTTCTTTGTTGGCGTTTATTATCTGCTGTTGCAGGTTCTTCTGGTTGGAGGGACCACTATTTTGACGGTCAATGGGACGGTGGCGGCACTTGAATCCATATTCGGACCACAGCATGTGGCTTCAGGGCCAAGCTGGCTGATCAGTGGCGCCACAATGGTGCTGGTGTTTCTTGCAGTTGAACTCGGCTATTGGTTTTCGCATTTTTTGATGCATAAAATTCCGGCCTTGTGGGAATTCCACAAGGTACATCATTCAGCTGAAGTTTTAACGCCACTCACGGAATGGCGCCAGCACCCGATCGAACTGGCGCTGTTTCCGGTTCTGATGTTTGGCGCATCGTGTCTCGTTCAAGGCCCCATGGTCTGGTATTTTGGCGAAGGAGCGCAGGTCGTTAATCCGGTCAGTGCCAATTATATCTCAATGGCCTTCTGGTACACCATTCTGCATTTGCGCCATTCGGAATTGCCGTTTTATGCAACTGGTGTTCTGGGCAAAATCATTCAAGCGCCCGCGCATCACCAGGTTCATCACTCGACCAATCCCGCCCACTTTGACAAGAATCTCGGTTATTGCCTTTCCGTGTGGGATTGGGCGTTTGGAACACTCTATGTGCCAAAGCCCGGCGAGAAATTCAATTATGGCCTTGGTCATCAAGACGATGCACTTGAGACTGTTGTTGGAAGTTTGCTGACACCGATTGGACGTGCCCTTCAGATCGTTGTTCCTTGGCTTCGGCCAGCAAACAAGCGCGTTATCTGAATTCTAAAGTCGCCATTAGTTGCGACTGCGCGTTACCATGCTGCCAATGCCGGGGTCAGCACTGACGCCGGGTGTTGCTTTCAAAAGCTCTTTCAACAATGAAAACTCTGAGCCGACGACGGGAGTCTTATTCGTATTAATGTCGATCACACGACCATCCTGAAGGCCATATTGAGCCAGGCTCGAAACCTGGTCCTGCTTGTCAAAACGAACAGCGATCACTTGCCTATCGGTTTCAATGGGCTGCAAGAAGGCGCGGCCTTTCGTGATGCTGGTGATATAGTAATAGCTGTCGCCCTGGAAATTTATCGACGCCGTGGTTGAGGGCGAACCCAATATGCTTTCAACTTCGGTTTTCGACATTCCCTCGGAGACCTGGTTGATGGCACCCGGTTTGGCATAATAGCCGCGGTGGTTGATATCGGGTTGGCAAGCGGCCATAAGGCTGGCCAAGGGCAGTGCCAGGACTGCCATCCAAACCTTTTTTGTGATCCGCACCTTAAAAACCATGCTGCAATTCAACTCCGGAATCTGTTTTCAATCGACCTTTTGCCCGGGCTTTCACAAGGGTGCAAGGCAATGATCTTTTCGCAGTTTTTCTCGAAGGCCAAACCACGACCTGAAGCGCTTTATTCAGCGATTGTGGCGGCGGCACGGCAGCCTCGGTTTTATGCCGAGTGGGGCGTTCCTGACACAGTTGACGGGCGTTTTGACATGATTGTTCTTCACCTTTACTTGGTGCTGGACAGGTTGCGGCCAGGACAACCAGAATTTCGCCAGGCGCTCAGCGAGTTGTTCTTTGCCGACATGGATCGTTCCATACGGGAAATGGGTGCTGGTGATTTGTCGGTTGCGAAAAAAATCAGGCGCATGGCCGAAGCCTTCAGCGGTCGGGTTGAGGCTTATGAACATGCAAGGACGCAAGGTGGTGTGCTGCTGGAGCAAGCGTTGGTCCGCAATGTTTACGCAGGACAAACAGGCAATGTTTCGGCGCTGGCTTCCTGGATGGAAAACGCCGTGCACGTTCTCGGCACGCAAAAGCCCGAGTGGATTATTGAAGGACAGGTGGTGTTCTCATGAAGCAGCGACAGGTTATTTTGGAATTCTCGCGTCCATTGATTGTTGACCGGGTTCCCCGCAAAGGCTCGCATGAGGTATTTGCGGCTGAACCAAAAGAATTGACTGCCTTGGCCAAGCGGTTTGAATTGGTTGCCCTGCACAAATTGGCTTGCCGACTTCTTGCTGTCCCATGGCGCGGTGGCGGCCTTAAAGTGACGGGCAGTGTCGAGGCCAATCTCGACCGGATTTCCGTTGTCAGTCTTGAGATGTTCAATGCAACGCAGAAATTCGAAGTGGAGCGCTTTTTCTTGTCACCTTCGGTCACCGTCGATCCGGTTCTTGATGATGCCGATCCAATTGTCGATGGGATTGTTGATCTGGGTGAGTTGGTGGCTGAAACCTTGGGCCTTGAGCTTGATCCTTATCCACGCCAGCCCGGTGAGGAGTTTGGTGGGTTTGAGACCCCCGAAAGCCCAAAAATTTAGCAGTTGTTTCGGGGCAATAAGCCACTATTTTGGCACTTGGACTGCTCAAAACAGGAATCACGAACTTTCATGCCCCAGAAGATGATCATCGCGCTTGACGCCATGGGCGGCGATGCCGGGCCGGAAGTTGTCATTCCTGGTGCGGCTTTGGCGGCAGAACGTCATCCTGAGCTTTCATTCCTGCTTTTGGGTGATGCGGCGCAGATCGGGCCGCTCGTTGATCGGCAGCAACGCCTGAAGGGCAGGGTCGAAATTCGCCATGCGGAAATTTCCGTCGCCATGGACGACAAGCCCAGTCAGGCGCTCCGCCGTGGTCGCAACAAGAGTGGCATGTGGCTGGCAATTGATGCGGTGGCGAAGGGCGAGGCACATGCCGTCGTTTCAGCAGGCAATACCGGTGCGCTGATGGCGATGTCGCGTTTTATCCTGCGCACACTGGAAGGCATTGAACGACCTGCTATTGCTGCTGTGTGGCCCACCCAGCGGGGGGAAAGCATTGTTCTTGATGTCGGGGCAACTGTTGGTGCGGATGCCCGGCAGCTTCTGGAATTTGCGGTGATGGGCGAGGCCATGGCGTCTTGCCTGTTCGGGATCGAACATCCAACGGTTGGTCTGCTCAACATTGGTGTTGAGGAGGTCAAAGGCAATGAACATGTGAAAGAGGCCGGTCGCTGGCTTCGCGAATTGGATTTGCCGCTGCGCTATGAAGGCTTCGTTGAAGGCGATGACATTGGCAAAGGCAAGGTTGATGTGGTGGTTACTGAAGGCTTCACAGGAAATGTGGCCTTGAAGACGGCTGAAGGCACTGCCAAGCAGATTTCAAGTTTCCTGCGTTCCGCATTGCGATCTTCTTTCCTGTCGCGGGTGGGGGCTGTTTTCGCGTCTGGCGCCTTCAACGCGTTGCGTGAAAGGCTTGATCCTCGCAAACACAATGGTGGCGTTTTCCTTGGCCTCAAAGGTGTTGTGGTGAAGAGCCATGGCAGCACCGATGCATTGGGGTTTGCCACGGCAATTGACGTGGCCGTTGACATGGTGCGCAACGGCTTGGTGTCGCGGATCACGGCTGATGTGGCTGAAGTTCAGAAATTGATGGCGCAACAACCCACGCCGGGCGCGGCACAGGCAGCGGAGTGAGGACCTAAATGTTGCGGAGTGTGATCTCGGGCGTGGGTTCTGCGCTTCCCAAACGTGTCATGACCAATGACGATTTGACGCGGTTAGTTGACACCAGTGATGAATGGATTGTCGAGCGTACAGGAATTCGGGCGCGTCATATTGCAGGCGAGGGCGAAACCACGCGAAGCCTTGCGGTTGAAGCATCAAAAGCTGCGCTTGCGCATGCAGGTATGAATGCAAGCGAGATTGATCTCATCATTCTTGCGACATCAACACCTGACAATACGTTTCCCGCAACAGCAACATTGGTGCAGGCCGACCTTGGAATTTTGCAAGGTGCTGCATTTGATGTTCAGGCCGTATGTTCCGGCTTTATCTATGCGCTTACAACTGCGGATGCTCTGATTAAAGCGGGCCAGGCGCGCCATGTTCTTGTCATCGGATCGGAAACGTTTTCGCGCATTCTGGACTGGACCGACCGTGCTACATGTGTGTTGTTTGGTGACGGGGCAGGAGCCTTTGTGCTTTCGGCGAGTGAGACTGAAGATGGCATCATGGCATCGAAACTTCGTGCCGATGGCCGCTATTGCAATAAACTCTACGTTGATGGCGGCCCTTCCACCACGCAGACGGTAGGCCATTTGCGCATGGAAGGCCGTGAGGTTTTCAAACATGCGGTGGTGAACATGGCGGAAGTCATGGCCCAAGTGTTGCGCGAAGTTGGTTTGAAAGCCGCTGATATTGACTGGATTGTTCCGCACCAGGCCAACCGCAGAATTCTGGATAGCACCGCCAAGAAATTGGGCATCGCTGAAGAGCGAGTGGTGGTCACACTTGATTCCCACGGCAACACGTCCGCCGCTTCCATCCCGTTGGCTTTTGACGTCGCTGTGAAAGATGGACGCATCAAGCGCGGGCAACTTGTTTTGATGGAAGCCATGGGCGGAGGGTTCACATGGGGGGCAACCCTTGCCCGCTATTAAGAATTCAATCTAAGTCTTTGAGAACGTGCTGTTTGTATTGACGCGAGCCCACCTACACAATAGAGTATTCTGGCAATCACGGGGTTGAAAATGAGCGAAAAAACGCGGACCCGCGCCGATCTGACTGAAGTTCTGCATCGCGACATTGGTCTTTCTCGTAGCGAATCGGCAGATATGGTCAACTCGGTGCTCGATTTGGTTTCTGACGCCTTGGTTGAAGGGCAAAACGTCAAATTGTCTTCATTCGGTACATTTATCGTTAGGTCGAAGCGTCAGCGTATCGGGCGCAATCCCAAGACCGGTGAGGAAGTTCCAATTACGCCACGGCGTGTTCTGGTGTTCCGGCCCAGCCAGATGATGAAAAACATCGTCAATGGCGAAGAGCCGGGAACCGAAGACTAAACGGACTGAATTTGCCGGGGGCGGATAGATGATACTTGAAAAATCAGCGGATGCGTTCCGCACCATCAGCGAGGCCGCGGAAGAACTTGATGTTCCGCAGCATGTGCTGCGCTTTTGGGAAACCCGGTTTGGCCAAATCAAGCCCATGAAGCGCGCGGGTGGCCGACGCTATTATCGCCCGGCTGACCTTGAATTGCTGAAGGGCATTCACAAACTGCTCTACAGCCAAGGCTATACCATCAGAGGCGTGCAACTCATTCTCAAGGAAGAGGGTGCAGCCTATGTGAGCGGGATTGGCCGTGGCGAAGTGATGCCACGTAAAAGCGATCTGGCGCGCGAAGGTGCACCAGCACCTGGTTCAGCGAAGTTTGCTCCACGTCCCGGAAAGGCACCTTTGGCACGCGCCATCGGGGATGCGCCAAAAGTCATTCACAAATTGTCTCCCACCCAGTCTGATGCGTTGAAAGCTGCCCTCAGGGATTTGAGCGATGCGCGCAAAATTCTTGATCCCGTTTCGCGCTGATTGAGATGAGCCCTCTGGGCAATTTTCTGCAGCGGGGGCCACGCCAATGACTCTCGCCAAAATGTTTCAATTGATGCTCGGGACCGTGGGGTTGCGATTTGGTGGGGCAGCGATCGGGCTTCTCACCCAATTGGCACTCACGCGGGTGCTCGATCCCCAGGAAGTTGGTGTCGTTTTTCTTACAATGTCGGTTGCTGCCATTGCCTCACTTCTGGTGACAGCTGGCTATCCCAATCTCGCGCTGACGCAGTTGCCGAGGATTAAGGCGTTGGGCGTTCCGCGCGCTGCCAAAGCGTTTCATGGCACCTTTCTCCGTGAGTTCCTGTTTTTAAATTTGCTGCTTCTTGCTCTGATTGTTTGCGTGGTCTTTCTTGTGCCGCAAGGTTGGGTGCTGCAGACGGCCATGATTTTCGGGGCAGCGACAGCGGGCGCTTCTGGCCTGCTCCGCTATAACAGTGCGATTGCGAATGGTTTGAAGCAATTTGCCATGGCTTTCGTGCCAGACTCGCTGGTGCGGCCTGGATTGTTTTTTCTGTTTGTGGCTTGCGCCGCCTTGACGGGTTTCCACTTGAGTCTGCTTGCAGTCCTCATGGCTTATGTTGGTAGCAATATCCTTGTGGTGATCGGGCAGGCTATTGCCATGGGCCGTGATCGATTGGCGCTCGCAAATTGGAGCGAAACCCGGCCGCGGTTCAGCAAGATCGTGCGGTTGCGCGCCTCATCGATGATGATTACGGCAGGCGTGGCAACGATGTTTGCGGACATCGTGACATTGGTGGGCGGTTTTGTCTTGATGGCGGGGGACGTGGCCCTTCTTGGTATTTGCATCAGGCTTGCCGGACTGGCGGGCTATGTCTTGCAGGTGTCACAACAATTTATCCTGCCCGACCTCACGGCCGCGCTGACAGTCCGCGATGAGGCCGCGGCGCGAAATATCCTCGTCCGGGTAAATAGCATGATGGTGGGTGCTTCGCTTGTCATTCTGCTCGGCACGATTTTGCTAGGGCAGTATTTCTTGGGCCTGTTCGGAGCGAGCTATGAGGCGGGCTATGAATTGCTGGTCATCTGCATGGGCGCGCAAGTGATCCGCGCCATTTCCGGCATGAACCAGTCTCTGCTTGCAATTCATGGTTATCAAACGCGGTCTGCACTGGCGGCTGTGACGGGTATTGCCATTCTGATTTCGTCAACCATCATTTTGGCCAGAAATTTCGGCGTCATAGGAATCGGTTTTGCCGTGGTGATTGCGGAAATGGCCACTGGCTTGATGCTCGCTTCACAAGCCCAGAAGCTGACGGGCAAGAGGGCGGATTTGCTGTGGTTGCTCGTCCAATCCCGTTAATTTTCGAAAAGCTTGGAGTTTGTGAAAAGGGGTGCTAGATCGCCACCAAGTCGGAGCGTAGCGCAGCCCGGTAGCGCACTAGTCTGGGGGACTAGGGGTCGCAGGTTCGAATCCTGTCGCTCCGACCATTCGCCCCAAACCCAAACACTGGTTTCACTGTGTCTTGGGCTTTGGCGGCAGGAACAGGGACAAAAGTGATGGGTCCAGTCCTGCATCTTTTCTCAAAATAATGATCGCCCACAGGTTCCACAATATAACGCCGCCCGCAGAGGCAATTGCAGCGCCGACACCGCCCCAAATCGGCACGAGGATGAGCTGCGCGCCGAGTACGAGGGCATAGCACACACCCATGATCTTCAAATAATGCGTCTCATATTTGGTCATCTGCATGAGGTAGGCATTGGGGCCTGAGACGGCATCGATCATTGTGCCCAGTGCCACAATCATGAGGATGGGGTAGGCGGAAACGAAGTTGGCATCGAAGAGGCCAAGCAGAAATTTTCCGACAAGTGCAAGGAGCGTGAAGCCAATCGCCGTCACTACCACGATGGCACCTGCCATCGTACGACAGAGACGCTGCAATTCGGCCATTTTGCCGGAGTGATAGAGGCCTGACATGCTGGGTGCTGCAACCAAACCTGCTGCTATCAATATAAGGCTCAACAAGGCCGCAGTTTTCTGGGCCGCAAAATAAGCGCCGGCCTCGGCATTTCCCAATAACGATCCCACGACCACGACGTCAAATTGCTGGATCATGGCGAAGACCACGCTTGAGGCCCAAAGTGGAAGCAGGCTTGAGCGGATATCGGAAAAATGGGCGCGCGTTGGAGAAGGTTGAAGTTGCTGCGCCATATTTCGGCGGATGTGAATCAATTGCCAATAGGTGAGTGCGGCCAACACCAGCATGCATACTATTAAAGCCACGGGGCCTGACACTGCATAGCCAAGACTGAAGACAAGCCCGGCACCAAGCACTGTGAGTATGCGCCACAGAATGTCGCGTGGCAGCATGGAGACAATGGTGCTTCCTTGGGCGCGAAGAAGATTGGTTGAGAAATCAGCAAGGCTGATGACTAGGCCGAGGACGGCTATGGCGAGGAATTCGAAAATGTGGAATTTGCCGGTCACAAGCCCGACAATGATGCTTCCCGCAGTTGTGGCTGTGATCAGCAGCAGGCCGCCATATGTCGAATAGCGGTATCCCATGTTCACAATACCGCGTGCGCCTTCAAAATCTTTGGCGACAGTGGACTTCGGCCAATAGCGCAAAATACCTGTTGGAAAGCCAAGCCCTCCCAAAGTGGCTGCGATGATCGAAAGGTTCAGGCCAAAGGCAAAGCGACCATATTCCTCCGTCGACATCATGCGGGCTAGAGCCACAATCATACCATAGGCCAGAACTGCACCAGTCATTTTGATGACGAGCGCAATGAGACCCGGACCCAATATTTGTTTAGGCAAGTTGGCGCTGAATGATTGAAAAATTCGCACGTGATTGATCGCTATCTGGCTGGCTGCGTTGATTGAACGGGTTGGGAGCGCGCGGTAGCCTTCTCCACATAGCCAATGTTGGCCGAGAACAGTCCCCAGGTTAGTCCCAGCAGCCAGTAGAAGTGTCGCCAGTGATCAGTGTCGATTTGGATGCCCTGAAAAATTGTGGTCAACAGCGGGCAAAACACAACGATCGCGAAGCTCTGCCATGGGGTTCTGGTGAATATCGATTTAAAGCCAACCTGCAAGGTCAAAACAACGAGTGTGATGTAGGAAATTCCGCCAAGCCAACCGTAGGAACTAAAGGCATTGATATAAACATTGTGAGGCGCAAAGCGAAAGATTTCACCAAACTGCAGTGGGCCAAAGCCCAAGGGGCGCACCAGCAACATGGGAATACTGTTCACCTGATTGGCGAAGCGACCTGTTTCACCGCCATCATAGTCCTTGATCAAGGTGAACCGATCCAGGAACAGGTTACGAACCTGCTCGAACGACAGGAGCACAGCCATCATGCCCAGAAACAACATGAAGCCGATGATGACGAAGAGGGAGATGCGCAGCCGCATTTTACCTGCTCGCATTTGAATTGCGCTTGGTGGAGTGAGAATATAGGTCAGGCCCGCGAGCAAGAATGCAGAGGAGATGAAACTGATCCAAGCACCACGGGAGAAGGAGAGGAACAGGGCCGCCAGAATAACAAGGAGGCTGATCGCTGACAAAAGCCGGTGGCGCTGCTCACCCAGCATGAACCCCTGCACCAACAAGAGCGCCGGGAAGATTACGAAGGTAGAAAAAACATTGGGATCCTTGAACAGGCCCACTGCGCGGTTCTGCGCTGCTACATGGCTTTGAAAGCCCGGACCACCACCGACAAATCCGCCAATGTTTAAATAGCCCGCAATCGCGAACAGGCTCGCTAGAACGCCTGCAATGACAAAGCCATTCCGAACCAGTGCCGCACGCCGAACTGTATCCACCGAAACGTAAGATGCAAAAAATATGGCGGTGACTGCCATGTAGCATGACGTTTCAACAAACAGCCGCGCTTTGGCGTCCGCGGCAATTTGCAGGAAGCTCATGAAGCCTCCCAAGTTATAGAGCAGCAAAAAAAGCACCATGGGTGCGATCGCCGCGCGAAACTTCAGCCCGGATTTGAAAAAAACCAAGAGCACACCCATGAAAATTGCGTCGCTGGGTGCTGGTTCAACGATGACACAAAACGCGGAGACCAACATTAACCACACCACAGCCGATTGCAGGCGCGACAACGGCGTTGCGGAAAAATCTAGTAGAGAGGGAGAGAGGGTCTGATGGACAGTCAAAGTCATTTCCCTATCTCGCGCGAGCGATTACGGCCCGACCGAATGGCACTTTCGCGTTCACTGGATCGCTGGACTCAATAGGCGTTGGTGCTGCTGAGCAGGGCGAATGGTGTTCTTGCCAAAATGTAAAGATCGAAGGTTAATGACCAGTTATCGATATAGTAGAGATCGTGTTCGACGCGCCGTTCGATTTTCTCCGCAGTATCGGTTTCGCCGCGCCAGCCATTGATCTGGGCCCAGCCTGTGATGCCCGGCTTCATTTTGTGGCGCGCGAAATATCCATCGACCACATGTTCATAGAGAGCTTCGCCAGCCTTCGCTTGGGTGGCGTGGGGGCGGGGTCCGACCAGGGACAGATCGCCTTTCAGAACGTTGATGATCTGCGGCAATTCATCAAGGCTGGTCCGCCGGATGAACCGACCGACGGAAGTCACACGTGTGTCGTGCTTGGTGACCAGCTTGTTCGCGTTGGCATCGGTCTGATCAATGTACATCGAGCGGAATTTATAGACTTCAACCAACTCGTTGTTGAACCCAAAGCGGCGTTGCTTGAAAAAGACAGGCCCTTTGCTCGTCCATTTCACGGCCAGCGCCACGGCCAGGAAAATTGGCGAGAGAGTGACCAAAGCCAAAGCCGCAAGCGTTTTGTCGGTTGCCGCTTTGAGAAATGGTCCCCAATCACCCAGCGGGCGATCATAGAGATCAAGGCAAGGCAAATTGCCGATATAGGAATAGGCGTGGGGCCGATAGTGGACTTTCTGACCTTGCGCACTCAGCCTGATGTCAACCGGGAGAATCCATAGACGGTTGAGAATTTGTAATAGTCGCTCCTCGGCAGGTACGGGGAGCGTGATGATCAAAGTTTCAATTCTGGTGCTGCGCACAAAGTCTATCAGGTTGTCGACGGTTCCGAGACGTTCCAACCCATGGGTATTGACCCCCAAGCGGTCGTCGCGACGATCATCGAAATAACCCACAAGACTGACGCCGCTGTCGGGTGACTGGGTTAAAATGGATACGACTTTTGCCGCAGGCTCGCCGCCGCCCACCAGAACTGCGCGACGATTGAGTTGTCCATTGCGGTTCAGTTTTCGCAGGAGGGCTGCAAAAATAAAACGCCCCACCAGCACGGCTGTGAATCCCCCCAAAGCAAAGCTAACGAGCCAGATGCGCGATACATATATGCCAGCTTGCAAAAAGACGACGCCTGCGAAGATCAAGGCAAATACACCGGTGTAGAAACCTAGCATACGGGGCAGGGCATAGGCCGGTTGCAGCAAGACGTTTAGGCGGTAGAGATTGGCGATTTGAAAGAGGCCGACTAGCAGAATCGCTGCAGTCAAACTGGTCACCCCGAAGTAGGGCGTCGCATGCGATAGTGCCGCTATGCCGGGATAGATCAGAGCGGCGGCGGTCGCGGCCAAAAGCAACATCAGCGGATCAAGCAGGCGGGCGACGGCCAGCAAAGGTCGGGGAGAGATGAACGGTGCGTTGTAGGAGTATTTGGGAGCAGGGCGCGGACTATCGTTTTTGGTACCATCCGCCAGATCGGCAAGATCGATTACTGTCGGTTCTAAAGGTTTGTCGTGTTGATATTTCATGGCCTGCTTCAATTCGGGACGCTGGATCGGCGATTAGCGTAAACGGAGCAAGGTCAGGGCCATCCGACGCCGTCAGAGGCGCGGATTTGGGTCATGGTTAATGAATGGTTTATTTCAGCTTGGAATAGAAGGTGGAGATGATTTTGACCATTGATTCAGCGCTGAATTTTTCAGGTGCTTCGCGCCTTAGCTTGTCAGTTTCGGTAGCATAGGACCTGCTGTTTTTGAAGGTGTCCCGAAGCTTTTCCACCAGCGCCCGAACGCTGTCGGGCTCATAGAGCATTCTATCGGGCAGAATCTCATTCAGGCCGCCGACATTTGCTGCAATGGTGGGTCTGCCTGCCGCAATAACTTCAAGAATGACATAGGGAAAAGACTCGTGTCTGGAAGGCAGAACGAACAGTTTGCCGAGGGGTAAGGATTGCGCAATTCCCAGTCGTCCGTGGAACTTCAATTGGTCGCCAATTCCAAGCTCAACTGCCAGCGACTTGTAGTCATCAAGCTCTGGTCCGTCGCCTACCATGGCCGCTGTGAGAGGGTATTCGGGCTTCAATTGTGCGATGGCACGTATGAGGAGGTCAACGCCTTTGCGGTTGACCATCTCGCCGACGAACAGGATTTCAGCGGCGTCTGGTGCCGGAGGGATGGGCTTGAATTCTTCTTTCCACAGACCGTTATGAACTACATTGATGGGCACGTCCGACGTTCCAATCTTGCGATTATAGATCTCGCGTTCATACTCGCATACAAATGCCAAGCCGGCCGTTGAGCGGCGCAGCCAGCTTTCGGTGGCGAGGTAGAGCATGCCAAAAGGGCTCGACCAGTTATAGTGCACACTGCCGCCATGAGGCGTGTAAACCGCGCCAATTGTGGCGGATTTCGCCGCCAATCTTGCGTAAAGCCCGCCCTTGGCACCATGGCCATGCAGAATGTCGACTTTAAGTTCTCGGGCCAGTTTGCGGGTTTGCCTGATGCCTGCAAAATCTCGAGGTGAGGGCAGCATGGCGATTGGCATGCGGTATACGCCGAGTTTGCAGAGTGTTGCTATGTTGGCGATAGCCGCCTCAGCATTGGCGCCACCCGTTGTTGAATCGCAAATGATTCCGAGGTCATGGCCCAGGGCTTGCTGACCCTTCACCAAATCACAGACGTGCCGAAAAAGGCCGCCAATTGGCGCGCGCAGCACATGTAGAATTTTCAAGGCAGACTCCCCTGGTTCCTAGAACCAGCGTTCTCGCACGGAAATTATGTCGCCGGGGTAAACTTGCGTGGTGAGAGGAACCTTAAAGGTTAAAGTTCCGGTCGCGTTGCGGCGGGTGAGGAGGACTTCACCCTTGTCGGCGCGGGGGGTGTAACCGGCGGCAATGGCAATGGCATTTTGAACAGTCATGCCTGGCTGGTAGGGATAAGAGCCTCCGGTCGTCACCTCGCCGAGGATAAAGAAGGGCCGCAGACTGGTTGCCTGAACGGAAACCTTTGGGTCACGCAGGTAGCCGTTGCGCAATTTAGTCGTCACCAGTTGCTCAATCTGCGGCGTTGTCATGCCGGCAACGGTGACTGACTGAACGTAAGGCATGGAAATGGCTCCCGAGGCATCAACTGGGAATTCACCCGTGAGATCAGCTTCGCCTGCAACACGAATGGCCAATTTGTCGCCCGCGCCGACGCGGTAGCCGCTGGAATATTCATAGGCCGCTGCCTCGCCGCGCGTTCCATAGGGGGGGATTGGTCCTTGGGCATTGCCCTGCGGCAGCTGTGAGATTGAGGAGAACGCCTGAGGCCCATCGGTGATCGCCCCATTGACGGAAACACCCGTACCTCCCGGGGGAGACGTGGGCGCGTTTGCTTCCCAAGAATTTGCACAACCGTTAAGCAGAAAAACCGCCATGATCAAAGGCAACACACGCATACCGAACTCTTTCACAAAACCCGCAGAACCTATTCTGCAAAGCCAACATAAATAAACATGGTTATTAAAATCTTAAGTGAGCGCGGGGTGATTTTAAGCAATTGGTTACCATGTGAAGGTCATATCCAGACTTGAGTTCAAATGAGTCAGGTCAAACCAATGGGCGAACAAATTGAGAGTGTAAGCCTCGGCGATGTCTTAAAAGGCATTATGCGGCGCAAGCTGTTTATTGCTGTTACGACACTGCTTGGTGTGTTGGCCGGTGTGGCTGTCCTCTATGTGTTCAAGCCTGCCTATCAAAGCGAAGCGCAGGTCATCATCGAAAATCTGCAGACGCCGTTTGAGAAAGCGAACAGCTTGCAAACGGACGGTCGGACTGATCCAATCGACAAGACCGTGGTACTGAGCCAGGTATCGGTATTATCCTCGGCTGATGTCGCTTCACGCGTGGTCGAGAAACTTGATCTGACCAAGAATCCGGAATTTAATACGCTCTTGCAAACGCCAGGTATGGGCAAAAGAATTCTCGTCGCACTTGGCTTTGCTGATGATCCGAAGCTGTTCGCGCCGCAGGAATTGGCATTGAAGAATCTCGATCAGCATTTGACGGTCTATCAAATTCCCGAATCCAATGTCATCGGTGTCAAGTTCGCTGCGGGCGAAAAACAGGTGGCGGCTGATGTCGCCAATGCGATTGTTGATATATATGTCACATCAACCCGCGAGGCGGGCACCAGCGACAATAGTCGCGCCAAGGAATGGCTGTCACAACAAATTACTGATTTGCGGGCCACGGTCTCTGCCTCAGAGGGTGCGGTTGAGAAATATCGCAGCGAAGCGGGCCTGTTGAAAGGCGAACGCACAACCCTGTCGACACAGCAGGTTTCAGAATTGAACAGCCAGATCGTTGTAGCGCAAACAGCTGCTGGGGAAGCCCAGGCGCGCGTCACCGAGATCAAGAGCATGATGGAATCGGGCTCCATAGACGCCTCTTCTGACGTTTTGAATTCGCCTCTTATCCAGAATTTGAAACAAGCGCAGGTTGCTGCTCAGCGCCGCTTGTCCGAACTTTCGGCGATCTATCTTCCCAACCATCCAAAAATGGTGGGTGCCCAGGCTGATCTCACCAATGTGAACAACCAGCTTCGGCGTGAAGCCCTGAAAATCGTCGATAGCCTCCAAAGCCAGGCGAAGATTGCCAATGCCCGCGCCGCTTCGCTCAAAGGTGAACTCGACAAGCTGAAGGGGCAGGAGGCCACCAACAACATCAGTGATGTGAAGTTGCAGGAACTGGAACGCAATGCCGATGCCGATCGCAAGCTTCTCGAAAGCCTGCTCGGTCGCTATGCCGATGTGAGCTCGCGCCAGGACATGAACCTTCAACCCGGTTTGGCTCGGATAATTCAGAAGGCCTTGCCAGCACCTGCGCCTTATTTTCCAAAGCCAGGTCCCATCATGTTGTTAACAACGCTGGCCGGATTGATGATGGGTCTTGGACTTTCATTTCTGGCAGAGGTCGTGGCGATCTCCACCAGGTCAGCTGATGTGGTTTTGGCAACGGGTCGAAAGCACCCCGCGCAGAAAGCTCTTGATGCCGGCGATGAAATTCCGACTTTGCCGATGAGTGCGGTTGGCGCAGAAGCGCCGCTTCCCGTCCTTGAATATGACTTGTTTCCCGCAGCACCTACGGCTGCGGCCAGCCTGGCAATGGTCGAACAAGCCCTCGTCGATGAGCGCAGTGAATTAGCAGAAGGTGCCAAGGCGCTCGGCGAGCGTATGGTGGATTCGCAGACGCGGCTCGGCTTCAAAACCTTCTCGGTGATGAGCCTTGGCTCGAATGCTCCCAATGCGGAGATGGCGATTGTCGCCACGGCGCGCGCTTTGGCTGCGGCCAAATTGAAAGTGATTGCCATTGATCTTTCACCTTCGGGCCATGGCGCGTTCAATACCCTATTCGGACTTCCCAACGGTCAGGGAATTGTGGACTTGTTGGTCGGTAGCGCAGATTTTACCAAAGTTGTGGTGCGCGATCCCCAATCCACCGCACACGTGATGCGGTTTGGCATGGGCACAGGCCTCGAGGAATTCCACACCGTGCAGCAACGTCTGGGTCAGATTGTTGGAGCTTTGTCGAGCATTTACAGCATTATCATCCTGCATTTGGGTGAGGCCAGTGCAGCCACTCCAGTCAGCGCCGGTTGCTCTGATGTCGCGGTCATCCTGGCGACTGAAGCCCGACTGAAAGACGCAATCGTTGCAGGCCATGTGTTGGATGGAAAGGGCGTCAAGGCCACAATTACCCTGCGCCTTGATACCAAGCAGGAAAAGGCTGACCAACCGCGCGCAGCCACTGCCTGAGAAGGATCGGCTATAATGCTGAATCCCAAAGTACTCGCGCTGCAGACCGGGCTAAAAGTCTTGCACGGCTCGGGACTCACTTCGCTCTTGCGCAAAAGATTGCAAGGTGCAGGCAGCATTTTTTGTCTGCATCAAGTCTGTCCAGGCGGCGGAATGGAGCAAGGATTTGCACCCAACAGCAAACTTGAAATTACGCCGGCATTCTTGCGAGAGCTTATTACGCTGGTGCGGAGCAGGGGATTCGAGACTCTCTCTCTGGGCACGATGGTGGAGCGCCTGAAACAGGGGCGTGGCACCGGGAAGCCGATGGCGGTGTTCACATTGGATGATGGTTACAAGGACAATTTTGTCCATGCCATGCCAGTTTTTGAAGAGCTGAATTGCCCCTATACGGTGTTTATTGCGCCAGCCATAACCGATGGCACCTGTAATTTGTGGTGGCGCACACTGGAACAGATAATCGCTGGATCTGATCATTTGAAATTCAGCTCAGCGGACAAGCAATTTGATTTGCCGTGTCGCACCGTGAAGCAAAAGCTGAAGGCGTTTGACGAGCTTTTTCTTTTCTATGCGCGGATGGACGAACATTCGCAGCGTACCAATATAGACAAGCTTGCGGTATCATTTGGGATTGATCCTCAAGCCTATTGCAGAAACGTTGCCATGGACTGGGCTCAGGTGAGGGACATGGCCAAGTCCGCGCTCTGCACAATCGGTGCACATACCATCAATCATTTTCTTCTCAAGACGCTGAGTGCAGAGGAAGCGCTTTCCGAAATGCGCGATTCAAAATTACGTATTGAGAAAGAGCTGGGAAGAGATATCGAGTTCTTTGCCTACCCTTATGGTGACAGACGTGCAGCGGGATTGCGTGAATATGAATTGGCTAAAAAGGCGGGTTTCACGGCGTCTGTCACCACCCGAAAAGGTGTGATCTGGCCGGAAGATATAGCGCATCTGCAAAGTCTGCCGCGCGTCATGGTGTCCGGCCGCTATCAGGAACGTTCCTTTGTTGATGCCTTGATTTCAGGGGTACCCACCGCTTTGCTGAACAAGATCAGGCCCATCCACGCTGACTAATTAGGTCGGATCCGGCTTTGACATCCAGCGAATGATCGGCATCACCAAGGGCAGCCAGCCCAATCCCGCCACCACGTAGAATGGCAATTCCAGATAGGGACCGTGCCCCACGACAAAAATGGCACCCACTGCACTTATAACCAGCGCGTAGATGGCCATGACAGCCGGCGTTGCAATCATTCCGATGAATTTACGTTGGCGGATTTTCATGGGGTGGTTCTAGCCGTGCTGGCTGGTGCTGCCAAGACTGCGGCGTGGTCGCACTTGCAGGGGGTGTCGGCAGACCTTATTCAAGCGCCATGAATAACACCATCAATCCAAATCTCCCCCAATCTGCGTCTGAAGGAACCATGCTGCGGTGGTGGCTGATTGTCGTTGCAGCGATGATTGTGGCGATGGTAGTTGTAGGTGGTGCCACCCGATTGACAGGCAGTGGTCTTTCGATCACCGAATGGCAGCCGATCATGGGAGCTCTTCCTCCTTTCAATGATGCGGACTGGCAGTTGCTTTTTCAAAAATATCAGCAGTCTTCCCAATTCAAGCTTCAGAACAGCGGCATGACCATCGATGATTTCAAATCTATCTTCTGGTGGGAATGGTCGCATCGGCTTTTGGGACGAACCGTAGGTGCCGTTTTCTTCGTTCCATTTATGGGATTTCTCATTACCCGGAAAATCGAGCGCAAGCTGCTGCCTCGTCTTTTGCTGATCTTTATTCTTGGCGGACTGCAAGGCGCATTGGGCTGGTACATGGTTGCCTCCGGTCTGGTCGACCGAGTGGAGGTCAGCCAATATCGACTTTCGGCTCATCTCACGCTTGCGACGATCCTTCTCGGTGCTGTTGTGTGGACGATCTTCTCCATAAGATCACGCCACACGCGGCCCCGTACGTTTGACCAATGGTTCGCATTGGCTTTGGCGGCGCTTGTATTGTTGCAGGTGGCAGCGGGTGCATTTGTTGCAGGCCTTAACGCCGGCCTTGCCTATAACACCTGGCCTTTGATGGATGGGCATTTCATTCCAAATGGTTTGCTCATCATGGAGCCTCTCTGGCGTAACATCTTTGAGAATGCGCTCACCGTACAGTTTGACCACCGGATGCTGGCCTATCTCATTCTTGCCGGGGCGCTGTGGCATGCGGTGCGAAGCTCTGCACCATCAGCGTGGGTATTGCTGACCTGCATTGTCGTGCAGGCGGGATTGGGGATCGTCACACTTCTCAGTCATGTTCCGCTGGATATGGCATTGATTCATCAGCTCGGAGCCATGGTGGTTTTGATCGTGTCGTTATGGAACCTCCATTGCCAAACGGCGGTGCAGGCATGATCATTCGGATTAGTGCGGTATCATCCGATTGATCAGGCGGTCCTTGTCCCAGAACTGATGTTTCAGGGCGCCGAGCACGTGAAGGATCAGAAGTCCGATTGCCAATTTTGTCGAAATGCCATGCAAGCTTCCCAGGGCCTGGAGAGGGATTTGGGGAACGGGAAAAAGGCCGAAAATTGAGGCCCCCGCAATTTCAGGATGACGCGCCGCCTGCCTGCCAAAATCGGCCATGCCCGTGAGCGGAATCCCAATCATCAACGCATAAAACAACCAGTGAACCCACTCGGAAGCTTTAGCCTGCCAGCCATGGCTATCTCCCGGTTGGACTGGTGGTGGATTGATCAATCGCCACACCAAGCGAATGACGGAGAGCACCAAAATAGAAATCCCAATTGATGCGTGAATGGAAGGGGCGAAACTGTCCTTGGCGCCGCGGATCAAATCTTCGCCCCAGAACAGCATGTAAATCATCAAGGCCGCGATGAGCCAATGAAGGAGAATAGCGATGTTGGAATAGCGGGCTTGCGTCTTGGTCATGAATTACTCTTTGTGTCTGTACATTTATTCAGACGGTGAAAGGCTTTAAATCCGTCGCTTATGCGCTAATGCCAAATTACCGCAATTCGATGGCCGGACACCGGTTCATTACTACATCTATTCCCTCAACTTCGGCGGCTGCCGCGGCTGCGTCGTTGCGCACGCCGAGCTGCATCCATATCACCTTCGGCTTTGGTGAAAGAGACAGTGCCTGATCAACCACCTCGGCTACAGCATCACTCGCCCGGAATATCTCGACCATATCGATGGGCTCTGGAACGTCCGCCAAAGTGGCATAGGCTTTTTGTCCGAGAATTTCCCTGCCTGCTTGGCCAGGATTGATGGGGATCACATGAAATCCCCGTGCCAACAGAAATCGCATCACACCATGAGACGGACGTGCAGGATTTGGTGAAGCTCCAACCATGGCGATGGTCTTCACCTTTTTCAGCATGTCGCGCGGATATTCTAACGGATAGTCGTCGTGGTTCATTAGTGCGATCAGACGCTATTCTTCAGTTGATTCCAGAAGCTTGATTTTCTCGCCATAGGTTGGGTCCTTGATCAGGTCTTCAACAATCTTCTTGTTGTTGTCAGAGGGGATCATGGCTTTCAAAGACTTGATCATCCGGTCTTTCATGTCCTGGGCGATGGTGGTGTCGGCGGTGATTTCGTCAATCTGTTGTTTTAAATCGCCAGTCTGGTCGTCCAGAATGTTGGTATATGCAAAGCTCAGCGTGGTGACCGCCAGATTCCAGTCATTAACTGAAGCGAACCCGAAGGTTTTGATGTCAGTTTCGAATTCCTTGCCCTTGGGGTCTTTGTCGACAAATTCCTGGAGGTCTTGGTAATCCTCGAGGGGAGAGTCTTGGTATTTGACATGTACCATGGCGTAACCGTCGATCGCTTTCTTGGCGAGTTCGGGTGTCAGCTCTTCGGTCTGGACGTCGGGAATCTCACCGATGCTCAAATCATCAGGACCCGCTGCACCATCAGTGTCAGCGGCACTGGGATCGGCGGGTGTTGTGGTGTCAGTCGCTTTAGCGGGATCGGCGGGTGCCGTTGGAGTGGCTGCGGGTTTGGCGGGGTCCGCTTGCGCCGCGGGCTTTGCCGGATCGGCAGCCTGCTGGGCAAGCACGGGTGGGCCAAGTGCAAGCAACGCGACGGTAGCACAACCGACAAATATGAGACGCATATGGACCATGGCACGACCTTCCGAAGCTCAATTGTAACGCAGCAAAGTTGATTCATCCAGTGCTTTCGGGTGGCTTCACCTACATATGTGGTATCCGAAAACCACATAATTAAATTGGCCATTTTGCGCGCATTTCCTTGACATCGGGCAGGGTGATTGACTATCAGCAGCCCATTCCGCGTGGGGATATTGCCTCACGCGTTTTTGTTGAACCCGTTTTATCAGGATATGCCATGGCCACCTACTCGGCGAAAGCCAGTGAAATTCAAAAGCAGTGGATGCTGATTGACGCTGAAGGTTTGGTTGTTGGTCGCCTTGCGGCCATCATTGCCAATCGCCTGCGCGGCAAGCACAAGCCCACATTCACCCCCCACATGGATTGTGGTGACAACATCATTGTCATTAATTGCGAAAAGATCCATTTCACTGGCAAGAAGCGCCAGGACAAGCCTTATTACTGGCACACCGGCTTTCCGGGCGGTATCAAGGAACGCAAGGCCCATCAGTTCCTCGATGGCAAGCGGCCTGAGCGCGTGTTGGAACTTGCTGTGCAGCGTATGCTGCCCGGTGCTTCGCTGAAGCGCCAGCAGATGACCAATCTGCGCATCTACAAGGGTGCTGAGCATCCACATGAAGCACAAAATCCGGTCAAGCTCGACATTCGGGCGATGAACGTTAAAAACGCAGTGAGGGGCTGATATGGCTGACGCAAATACACTCGCCGATTTGGGCGCTGCCATGGGTATGGCGGCAACGCCAGCTGCTGCCGCTGCTGCAACGGCTCCTGCCAAACCAAAGATTGATGCCAAGGGCCGTGCTTATGCAACGGGCCGCCGCAAGAACGCTGTTGCCCGTGTGTGGATCAAGCGCGGCAAGGGCAAGATCACCGTCAACGGTAAGGCCATCGAAGCCTATTTTGTCCGTCCCGTTCTTCGCATGATGGTGCAACAGCCGATGATTGCTGTTAACCGTATGTCGGAAATGGATATTGAATGCACGGTTGTCGGTGGTGGTCTTTCGGGCCAGGCCGGTGCTGTTCGTCACGGTATTTCGCGCGCGCTGTGCAGCTTTGAGCCAGCACTTCGCCCAACGCTCAAGAAGGGTGCCTTTCTGACGCGTGACAGCCGCATGGTGGAACGCAAGAAGTATGGCCGTGCAAAAGCACGTCGCCGCTTCCAGTTCTCGAAGCGCTAAGCTTCTCGAACAAGAAAATGGAAAAGGCCACCTTCGGGTGGCCTTTTTACCTGGGCTCCAGCCAATAGTGACTAAATGGGATGTGTTCGCTGGGTTACGAGCGACTGCGATTTCCTGGCACCATCAGAGTTTGTTGCATTTCTCGGAATATGTTAAAGTGCTGAAATGTCGGCCGAGCCCCGCGTAATGGAAGTCCACCTCAGGACGGTGCAGCAACTCTTCAACTCGCTTGACCCTTCGCCATTCCATGAACGCGATCTTGATGATGAGGCCGAACAATACATTGTTGGCTGGGCCAGGGAGATCAGGGCTTCGGGACCGTTGAAGCTGGTCATCACTCTTTCTGAGCCATCACAGGACACTGAGATCGTTCGGCGCATTCCAGAGGCGATTTACAACTATTTCAGCTATCGGGCCGTTCAAAGCCAAAGGGATATCCGTGAACTTCTGCGCATTGGCTGGCGGTCGCTAGCAATTGGATCTGCGGTTCTATTGATCTGTTTTGTCGTAATACAGTATGTGGAAGCCGCTCAAATGCAGTCCACTCTTGCCCGATTGGCCGAACAGAGTCTTATCATTCTTGGCTGGGTTGCCAACTGGCGACCGCTGGAAATATTTCTGTATGATTGGTGGCCCATCAGACGGCGCACCGTCTTGTTCAGACGCCTTGCCTCAATGTCGGTTGAAGTCCGCGACAAATCCGGGTCGGTAATTTGACCCTGAGGCCCGGGCCGCTGCCCACGCCGCTTGCTCGTAACCCTATTGTTAATCTGGCCGCGCTCGCTGTTACGGTAACATAACAGCTGACAGGACCGCGGACGGGTCAATTCCGGAGAATCAAACTCCACACCCGCGTGACCATTTTCAATACTTCCGCAAGAGCCCAACCAAACGACCCTGCACGCTCACGCGATCAGGCCCGAAGATTCTTGTTTCATAGGCGGGGTTGGCGGCTTCGAGCGCGATGGACACGCCTTTACGGCGCAGACGCTTCAAGGTTGCCTCCTCATTATCAACAAGGGCGACCACAATATCGCCATTGCCAGCAGTATCACCCTTGCGAATGACGACTGTGTCACCATCAAAAATGCCGGCTTCGATCATTGAGTCGCCTTTGACTTCGAGAGCGAAATGTTCGCCACCGCCCAGCATTTCAGGCGGCACCATGATGTTGCTGGTGTGGTCTTGAATGGCGGAAATGGGAACGCCTGCTGCAATGCGGCCCATCATGGGAATGGCGGTGGCGCGTGGCTGGCCATCATTGGCGGCTTGCATCGGTTTGACGCGGCCCAAAGAACCTTCGATGACATTGGGGGTGAAGGCCTTTCTCGATCCGAGGCTTGGCGAATGGGACTCAGGCAGCTTCAAAACTTCCAGGGCTCGCGCCCGATTGGGCATGCGCTTCAGAAACCCGCGTTCTTCGAGTGCCACGATGAGGCGGTGGACGCCTGATTTGGATTGAAGGTTCAACGCCTCTTTCATTTCCTCAAATGAGGGCGGAACACCTTCCTCCTTCAGCCGCTCGTTGATGAACAGCAAAAGTTCGAGTTGTTTTCTGGTGAGCATGGATCCCTCGTGAATCAGAACAAAGACAAAACATCTATACATGTTCCGGCTTGGTTCCGCAAGTGTTTGCGGTCTGATCTTAAAAATCCAGTAAAAGCAGGGGTACCACGTCTCCCGCTTTCGCGGCGGGTGCGAGCGGCGGGCGAATGATCAATGCCTGAGCGTCGCGCAATGTACGCTGCATCGAGGAATCCTGGATTGGTGCAGGTTTCGTGGTTCGTCGGCCATCCGGTAGATAGGTCACCGTGGCCCGCACATAGTCCTGGCGTTCGTCATTTGCGGGCAGGTCAACTTCCAACGCTGCCGTCGCCTCGGGTTGTTCAATCGAGCGCCCCGACATGATGGCGAGCAGTGGGTGGACAAAAAGCCTCGCACAGACCATGGCGGCCACCGGATTTCCGGGCAGACCCAGCGCTATGACTTTTCCTCTTGTGCCAAACATCAATGGTTTGCCCGGGCGCATTGCAATTTTCCAGAAGCCCATTTTGAAGCCGTTGTCTTTCAAGGCTTGCTGTACGAAGTCCTGGTCACCAACTGATGCTCCACCTGTTGTAATCAACAGTTCCGATGTTTTAACTACCTTGGCAATGGCTGCCCTGGTGGCCATCAGCGTGTCTTTGACAATGCCGAAATTTTTGACGTCGGCACCCCAGTTTTGCGCCATCGCTTGAAGCGCAAATGTGTTGGACGAATAAATCTGATCTGATCGCGGCTTCACGCCGGGAACGACCAGTTCATCGCCTGTGGTGATGATGACGATGCGCGGTTTCCTCCGTACACTGAGGAGTTCGGAGCCAGCCGCCGCGCCCAAGGCAATGTCGCGGGCGTTGAGCTTTGTGCCTGCCGGAACCAGGATGTCACCTGATTTGAAATCTAGTCCGCGCTTTCGGATGTGCCTTGCGGTGACGGCGTTGACGTTTATTAAAACTTGCTCATCACACAGCATAACGTTTTCCTGAATGACGATAGCATCGGCACCCTTTGGCATGGGTGCGCCAGTGAGAATGCGCACGGCTTGGCCCGGCTTTAGCGTACCTTTAAACCCGTGCCCCGCTGACGAAATGCCGACGAGTTTCAAAGTGGTCCCGGACGCGGCGTCTTGCGCACGAACCGCATAGCCATCCATGGCAGATGCATCAAAGGGTGGTTGGTCTCGCTTTGCCAAAATCGGCTTGACGAGAATGCGACCATGGGCTTGTTCCAGTTTCACATTTTCGGGGGGCAGGAGTTTCGCCGCGCCCAAAATCATCGCCATGGCTTCCGCGACGGGCGTCAGCGCCATGTCATTCGGCCTTGAAATGGCCAGACTTGCCGCCACTCTTTTCGACGAGCCTGAGATTGGTAATTCTGACGGCGCGATCAACGGCCTTCACCATGTCATAGAGTGTGAGGCACGCGACCGCGCAAGCTGTCATGGCTTCCATTTCAACGCCAGTCTTTCCTTCAACCTTCGCGGTTGCCTCAACATCAATGAAACCATCACCTTGCGCGAATTCCACCGACACCTTGGTGAGCGCAAGTGGATGGCAGAGGGGAATGAGATCGGAAGTTTTCTTCGCCGCCATGATTCCGGCAATGCGCGCTGTGGCTAACACATCGCCCTTCTTGGCGGTGCCGCTGGCGATCAGCGCCAAGGTCTCAGCCTGCATCAAAACGCGTGCGCGGGCCGTGGCGGAGCGGCTCGTTACGTCCTTGTCGGCGACATCGACCATGTGCGCATTGCCCATGGCATCAAGATGAGTGAGCTTGTTCATCGCGCCAGAATAGCACGGGTTGCGGCAGTTACATCAGTCTGTCTCATCAGGCTTTCACCAATCAGAAACGTGGAGGCTCCGGACTTGGCCAGCCTTGCCAGATCTGCAGGCGTGAAGAGGCCGCTTTCAGTGACCATAATGCGATCTTTGGGCACCGTCGGAGCCAGCACTTCTGTTGTTTCCAGCTTTGTCTCGAAGGTGTGGAGATTGCGGTTGTTGATGCCTATCATCGGTGACTTAAGTTTCAAGGCGCGTTTGAGTTCGGCTTCGTCATGGACTTCAATCAGAACATCCATCCCTTGGGCAAAGGCCGCAGTTTCAAGTGATTCGGCCAGTGAATCATTCACCATGGCCATGATGATCAGGATGCAATCAGCGCCCCATGCGCGAGCTTCGAGCACCTGATAGGTGTCGAGCATGAAATCCTTGCGCAAGGCGGGGAGCATGCAGGCGCTGCGGGCGGCCATCAGAAATTCCGGAGCGCCCTGAAATGACGGCGTGTCGGTCAAAACCGATAGGCAGGTGGCACCGCCCTCGGCATAGGCTTTCGCCAGAGAGGGCGGGTCAAAATCTGCACGGATCAGGCCTTTCGAGGGGCTCGCCTTCTTGATCTCGGCGATCAGGCCATAACCGCCCACATCCTTGCGGGATTTCAGCGCCCGATAGAATCCGCGTGGCGGTGGCTGCGCAGCAATGGTTTTGCGCAATGTGGATTCGGACATGACGGCTTTTGCCGCTACCACTTCCTCGCGTTTGTAGGCGGCGATTTTATCGAGAATGGTGGCCATCAGCTGTTGGACACTTCGATGAGCTTAGAGAGGGTTTTTTCGGCCGCACCGGAGTTCACGGCGTCGCGCGCGATTTTCACGCCAGACTTGATATCCTTGGCTCTACCTGCAACCACCAGCGCTGCGGCCGATGTCATGACGGCGGCATCACTGAATGCCGAGGGCTTGCCGGCCAACACATGGCGCAGCGCTTCTGCGTTGTGGGCCGCATCGCCGCCTTTCAGGTCTTCAATTTTGGAACGGGTGAGGCCAGCGGCTTCGGGTGTCAGCTCAAAATTTTTGATCTCGCCGTTCTTCAATTCTGAAATCCAGGTCGGGCCGGTGGGCACAATCTCGTCCATGCCGCCTTCGCCATAGCAAATCCAGCAGGCCTCGGTTCCGAGGTTCTTCAGAACGTGGGCTAAGGGCTCAACCCAAGTCTTTGAAAATACTCCTGTAACTTGGCGTTTCACGGAGGCCGGGTTGGATAGGGGCCCGAGCAGATTATAGATCGTGCGGGTACCGAGCTCGACCCGCGTTGGCCCCACATGTTTCATTGAGGAATGGTGCGCTGGGGCGAACATGAAGCCGAGATTGGTTTCCTTGATGCTTTCCGAAATCTTTTCCGGCGACACGTCGATCTTAATGCCGAGCGCCATGA
>JBDSTO010000111.1:0-3982 GCA_039928255.1 Aestuariivirga sp.
ACGTGGGTCTTCAACATTTTGGTGTCTCCTATTCTGCAGCTTGAAACTGATGATGCTCAGTCGAGTCATGCATTGCGGTTGTCGACGATGTGCCGCCAGTGATGGTTGTCGATACGAGATCGAAATAACCCGTGCCCACTTCGCGCTGATGGCGCGTGGCGGTATAACCGTGGGCTTCGGCGGCAAACTCGGCTTCCTGGAGTTTTGAGTAGGCACTCATCTGGCTTGCTGCATAGCCGCGCGCCAATTCAAACATGCCGAAGTTTAGCTGGTGGAATCCCGCCAGCGTGATGAACTGGAACTTGTAGCCCATCGCACCAAGTTCGCGCTGGAACTTGGCAATCGTTGCTTCATCAAGTTTCTTTTTCCAGTTGAAGCTGGGCGAGCAGTTATAAGCCAGCATCTTGCCCGGATGAACCTTGTGAACCGCATCAGCGAATTTTTTTGCCTGGCCCAGATCCGGCGTTGACGTTTCCATCCAGATCAAATCGCAATAGGGTGCATAGGCAATGGCGCGGGCAATGCATGGGTCCATGCCGTTCCGAACATGATAGAAACCTTCCGGCGTTCGTGCATTGGGCAGCACGAAGGGTTTGTCGTTCTCGTCAATGTCGGAGGTCAAAAGCTTGGCGGCTTCAGCGTCAGTCCGCGCCACGATCAGTGTCGGAACCCCCATCACATCTGCAGCCAAACGTGCGGCCACCAGATTGCGGATATGGGCAGATGTCGGGATCAGAACCTTGCCGCCCAGATGGCCGCATTTTTTTTCAGAAGCGAGCTGGTCTTCAAAGTGAACACCTGCAACGCCAGCCTCAATATAGGCTTTCATGATTTCAAAGGCATTGAGCGGCCCACCAAATCCGGCCTCGGCATCGGCCACAATCGGGGCAAACCAGTTCTCGACGGATTTGCGCCCCTCGGCATGTTCAATCTGGTCGGCGCGCTGGAGCGTCCGGTTGATCTTGCGGGCAAGCTCGGGCCCGGAATTGGCAGGATAAAGCGATTGGTCGGGATACATGGCTCCAGCCACATTGGCATCCGCCGCGACTTGCCAACCCGAGAGATAGATTGCCTTGAGGCCAGCCCGCACCATTTGCATGGCCTGATTGCCGGATAGAGCGCCCAATGCATTGGTGAACGGCTCATCATGCAACAAATCCCACAGCCGCTTGGCGCCGAGTTCGGCCAGCGTGTGACGCTGGGTGATCGACCCCCGCAGCTTCATCACATCTTCGGGCGAATAGGGCCTGACAATGCCAGAAAAGCGTTTGCGGGCAGCGGAAGGCACAAGAGTTTCAAAATTTGTCATGGCAGGCTCCAAATTGCTATGACAATTATTTACACGATAAAATCGAAAATCTCGGCCATTTCAGTTCTAATTCGTGTAATTGTGTTATATATTGAAAATATAATATCAAAGAGTTGTAAATACTGTAAATATGACCAGCAACAAGATTTTCGCCGGTTCCCGTCTCCGCCGCTTGCGGTTGAAGCTGGGCTTTAGCCAAAGCGCGTTCGCGCAAAGTCTTGGCCTTTCCGCCAGCTATCTGAATTTGATGGAGCGCGATCAAAGACCGCTCACCGCCCAGGTGGTTCTGAAACTTTCAGCAATGGAAGGCGTGGACGTCGCCGAACTTTCTGGCGGTGATGCTGCCCATGTCTTGCTTCAGCCCTTGCGCGAGATGCTGGCAGATCCCTTGCTGTTGGGTGAAGTGCCACCCGGCAATGAGTTGCGCGATGCCGTACAGTCAGCGCCGAATTTTGCCAGCGCTGCAGTGAAGCTCTATGCGGCCTACCGTGAAGTGTTGCGAAACCTGGCCAATGCAGCGCGTGGATTTCCACAAGTGCCGGCCGAGACCAAGGTTGAAGACTGGGGTGGGGGGCGTAACAACAATGACCTTGAAGGCCTGGCTGAAGACATCTGGAGCGAGCTTTCACCCAAGGACGATATTTTCTCAGGGTTGAAAGCGAGGTTGCGCTCAAGCTTTGGCATCGACACCCGCATTCTGCCTACCACCATTCTGAACAATGATCGCAGCCGTTATGATCGCCATTCGCAACGCCTGATGATTTCTGAAACATTGGATTTTGAACAGCGCATCATGGAAGCGGCCCATCTGGTGGCGCGGCTTGAAGGACGCGAAATAGTTGACGCTGCTGCAGCGATGTCACCTTTTAATGACAGGCCAGATCAACAGCGTCTCGCCAAGGCTGCATTGCTCCATCATCTGGCGTTGGCCATTTTGTGTCCCCGCGGCAGATTCAGCGCCTCTGCTGAAGACCTAAAATTCGATATTGAATCCCTGGCCCGCCGATTTTCGGTGACGAAGGCAAAAGCGATGCAGCGCGTGAGCCAGCTCAATAGTGAGATTGGTTTTCTCGGCGTCGGTGCCAACGGCGATATTTCAAGCCGGATTGGAAATCTCCACTTCTTCTTGCCTGAAGACGCGCCGCTATGCGGGCAGTTGCCGCTGTTCGATGAAGAAAAAGGATTTCACTCCGCCGAAATGCAGTCCCAGGAAGGATCGCCACTCTACGTCCTTGCCCTGCGCGAGCCGGGTGGCGCAGTTGCCTTGTTTTTTACTGCCGAAGATTTTGCAAAGTCAGCATACGCCCAAAAGCCAATGCAGCGCCCGAACTCTTCAAGAAATTTGGGCGCTACATGCAGGTTGTGCGAAGTCAGTCATTGTGCACGGCGCAGCGCGGCATCGGTCACGCGCCCCGCAGGCCTCAATGATTATATCAGGGGAACGACCGACTTCGAACCGGTCTGATCAGCGCTTGAAACCAATCCACACAGCAGAAAGCCCAAGACCTGCAATCACAGCCTTGACGGCATCGCCGATCAGGAACGGATAAAGACCCCAAGCCAGCGACTTTTGCACGGCAACAGCGGCTTCAAGACCTTGCGTATGCGCCGCCCAGATGGCGAGCCAGATGAGGCCCGGTACATAAAGTACCGCAGCGCCGATCAACGCGGCGGCCACCATGCGAACGAATGAATTGATCCAGCCGCTTTGGGCCAGATAACCGACGAGTGCAGCGGCCAAAACAAATCCCACAACATAACCCATTGAGGATGCAGGAAAGAGGTAGTCGAGCTTGTCATCAAATATGCCGCCCTTGCCACCAGCAAAGAAGGGAAGGCCCAAAGCACCTTCCAGCGCATAGAGCACCAGCGTTGCAAACCCAAGACGCGCACCATAGGCACCCCCCACCAACAGCACAGCCATTGACTGCAGCGTCATTGGCACCGGCCAGAAAGGCACGGTAACCTGGGCTGCACCGGCTACAAACAGGCTCCCGGCAACTGCCAGCACGACAGAAGGAGCAAGGGCGCTCTGGAGCGGAAGGTAGCGTGCGGCAATTGTGTTGTTCATGTTATTCTCCCAGTTTGACCGAACTCTTAGCGTTGCGCCATGGCCACCGCAAGATGGTTTAATTGCCCAACGGGACTGGCCAAACTGTCCACAATCGTAAAGTGATTTGCACCCGCAATGTCCAAAATCTCGGGCTTGAGCGCATTCCAGCTCTTGCCCAAAGCTGCCGACTGGCGGTGAAATTCGGCTGATTCATCCTGCCCGACCGCCAACGCCAACTTTGCATGACCACGGGGTTGTTCCTTGCTTAGGTCAAGGGCCGCCGCAGAAGCTCTGTCCAAACACAAAGCCTCTTTCAATGAAGTTTGCATAAGGGGCGCTACATCAAATACCCCCGACAGCGAGATGACCCCGGTCACCAAATTTTCTGGCAGTCCCCAGTTCTGCCAGCTTTCAACCAGATGTGCCGCCGCCAGATATCCACCCGCCGAATGCCCGGTGACAACGATTGCGGCACGCTCGGCGACACTTAAAACCGATTTATAAAGATGCACAAAGGCCTGCGCGCAGGACGCGCGAATATCGCCAATCGAGACTTCCGGGCACAGGGGATAATTGATGAGGGCGACTGACAGGCCCTGATCGACAAATCCTTCCGCCAC
>JBDSTO010000112.1:0-6192 GCA_039928255.1 Aestuariivirga sp.
CCGATGAAGGCCATGTTTTCGCCCCAGCCGGCTTTGCCGCGCAAGCAAATGCCGTTCACGCCATTGGCGCGGTCAGTCATCTTGTTGGCAGCATCAATGATGAAGTCCCAGGTGGGCGCATCAGGCATCTTCAGGCCAGCCTTGTCCATCAGGTCCTTGCGGTACATTACGAAAGAGCTCTCGCCGTAGAACGGAGCGGCATAAAGCTTGCCATCCACCGAAAGGCCGCCGGAAACTGCAGGCAGAATGTCCTTCGGATCATCCAAGCCCTTCAATTCCACGAGCCAGCCCTTTTTGCCCCAGATCGGCGTTTCGTACATGCCGATGGTCAGCACGTCATATTGGCCGCCCTTGGTAGTGATATCCTTGGTCACCTTCTGGCGAAGGTCGTTTTCCTCGAGCGTCACCCAGTTCAGCTTGATGCCGGGGTTTGCGGTTGTGAAATCATCCGTCAGCTTCTGCATGCGGATCATATCGCCATTGTTCACAGTGGCGATCGTCAATGTTGTGTCTTCAGCCAGTGCCGTTGAGGCCAAAGCTGCGAAAGCGAAGGCGCCGATCACGCCCTTCATCATCAATTTCATAGAATCCTCCCATAGGTGCTGGGCGTTTGCCCAGTCAACGGGCATATGTTCAAACCTATTTTGAGGTCGCGTCAAGGCAGATTCGATTTTGCAGCGCGTCAATTCTACTTTTGCAGCAGCGAAGCGGCCATGGTCTCATTGGTAATCAGGCCGCTGAGCAATCTCCCTGAAAGCGCACCGCGAATTGCGTTGAGGCGCGCGGGCGCCATCGAAACGCCAATCACCCGCCGCTTTTCCGCGTGGCCCAGAGGAACACTCAACACCCGGTCATTGGTCAGGCCTTCAATCAGCGCACCATTGGCATCAAAGGCCCAGCCAGTGATTTCTCCAACGGCACCAGCCCGCACCAGCGCACGAATTTCCTCAAGCTTCACGAATCCATCGCGCAACAAGGCGGCGTCGGAATCAACTGTGCCAATCCCCACAAAGGTGAGATTGGCTTGCTCAGCCAGATCAACAATGTTTCGCAGCGATTTTTGCTGCACCAGAAGATTTCGTTCATGCACGGTCTGCGCAATCACGGGCAGCGGCATTGGGTAATAGGGTGCCCGCACACGATCTCCAATGCGGCTGGCCACGTCAAAAATTGAAGCCGAACCATCAGGCGCGATATTTCCCACCAGCGACACGATCTTATGTTGTGGGCAGTCCATCGGGCTCACATTTTCCGCCATGGCGCGCAGCGTGCGGCCCGTTCCAACGGCCGCAATCACCGGATGCTGCGAGTCGAGGCATCTTTCCAATTCAGAAGCAGCTGCCTCAGCAATACCCAGCGTGTTCGAGGTTGATTGTGAATCAGCAGGAACAACCTCGACCGATTGCAGTTCAAACTTGTCGCGCAGCCGATTTGCCAGTTCAAGGCAGATGGCAAGGCCATGGTCCAGCCGAACCTTGATCAACCGTTCCGTGACCGAAAGCGAGACCAGGCGCTGGGCCGTCTGCCGCGACACACCCAGCTTGCGCGCAATCTCATCTTGCGTGTTGCCGGCAATGTAATAGAGCCACCCTGCCCTCGCCGCATCATCAAGGCGGTCACTCTCAGGCTCTGTTTTGCGGATCATTTTGCTGCTCCAATGTCCCGAAATGCATTGTGCATGGCGGCCATGGAGTCAAGAATGAGGTGGGGTTTCACGTCGGATGGTAAATCACGATTCAGCCGAAGATGGGATCCACCAACAAAGCGCCACGCCTGCATGCCGGCGTTCAATGCCGAACGCAATCCCATTTCGCTATCTTCAATTACCACACAGTTTTCAGATTTTGCATTCATCATTCGTGCCGCATGAAACATCAGGTCTGGTGCCGGTTTCCCATTTTCCACCATGGAGGCCGTGAAGGACTTCCCCACAAAATATGGCCCCAGCGCCGTTTCTTCCATTGATACCGCAAGTCGTTGCGGGGACGAACTCGTGGCCAGGCAATAAGGAACCGTCATTGCATCCAAAACCACTTTCACCCCGGGCATCGCCTGCAAATGCCCCCGCATCGCAGACAACAAGCGTGAACGATACTGCATCTGGAAATCAGCAGGCACGGGCTTTCCAAACCGCTCGGTCGCTTTCGCCGTTGCTGACGCAAAACTCCGGCCCAGGAAGTCGCTCCTAAAAATTTCAGGCGTAATCGGCATGCCGATTTCAGCCATCATCCCGCTTAAAACCGATGCGCTCAATTCTTCGCTGTCGATCAGAACACCATCACAATCGAAGATGACGAGTTCAACTTTCCTCGCGGTGGATGGTGTCTGCAAGCCTCGTCTCCCCTCAAAAGCCGTCACTGAGGCTATATCATTCCCGCCACAACTGGGCGAAATTGATTTTCCTGCCGAAACGGAACTTATTGCCTATGATGCACGTCATCATCATGAGCTCCCCCGTTCACGTCCACCAGAGGCCATTCCATGCGTCGGTATTATTGTCCAAACTGCGCCAACGAAGTCCATTTCGACAACACAGTTTGTGTCCAATGCGGTAACATGTTGGCCTATTCTATCGCCAGGGACAAGTTCGCCCCCAAATCATCACCAGGCGGCGCAACACTCGAACGAAATTGCGCCAACCGCGACATCATCGGCTGCAACTGGTTGGTGGAAAATAATGAAACGTCGCAATATTGCGCCAGCTGCCGCCACACGCTGCTGATCCCTGATCTTTCCAGTGGCCAGAATGTCGAGCGCTGGGCCAAGCTTGAACGCGCCAAGCGCATGCTGTTTTATGGACTGTATAAATTCAAGCTGCCGATGGCTGATGCGGGCCAACCCATGGGCCTGCGTTTTGAATTCAAGCAAGACCTTCTGGCCTTGGGCGGCCAGCAGACTAAGGTTGTCACGGGCCATGATGGCGGCCTGATCACCATCAATATTGCAGAGGCTGACGATGATGTGCGCGAGCAGCATCGCATTGCGATGGGCGAACCCTACCGCACCTTGATTGGACATTTTCGCCACGAGACCGGCCATTACTATTGGGACCGTCTGGTTCTGGACGGCGCGCGCACAGAAAAATTCCGCGCAATGTTTGGCGACGAACGCGCAGACTATACAGCCGCTCTCGAGCGCCATTATCAATTCGGTGCACCAGCCGGATGGGAAGTGTCATATGTGAGTTCCTACGCAACATCCCACCCTTGGGAAGATTTTGCCGAAACCTGGGCCCATTATTTTCATATGGTCGATGGGTTGGAAACCGCTCAAAGCTATGACGTTGCAGCGCCCTTGTCCGAAGTTCGGGAAAACTCCTATGAGTCAAAAAACTTTGCAATTCTGATCAAGGACTGGGTGCCGCTGACCATCGCCATGAACGCGGTCAATCGCTCAATCGGCAATCCAGACTTTTATCCCTTCGTGTTATCGCCCGCCATATCAGCCAAACTGGAATTCATCCACCGGCTAATCCACGACAACAGCGCCAATTGAGCGCTCATGCGTTGACAGGGATCACATCAACCTTCTGTGTGCTGGTGTGTTTGCCATGAGTGCGCAAAATGCCCTTGATGGGCGCCACATCGGAATAATCACGCCCGCGCGCAATGACGATGTGATCTGATCCTACAAGTGTGGCGTTGGTGGGATCATATTCAACCCAGCCCATTTTCGCTCCACACCACGCCCGCACCCAGGCATGCATGGCATCAGCCCCTTCAAGACGCTTCTTTCCCGGAGGTGGCGTCGTCCGCAAATAGCCTCTCACATATCCCGCAGGAATACCAATGCCGCGCAAGCATGCAATCATGATGTGTGAAAAGTCCTGGCACACGCCGCGCCTGCCCTTGAACGCTGTAAGCATTGGCGTCTCAACCGTGGTGGCTTCCGGATCATATTGAAAATCATTGTGCAAGGCCTGGCCGATTTTTACGACTGCGTCGAAAACAGATGTTCCAGCAGCCACCAACGCGCGCGCGTAGCGTGTGGTCGCTTGATCAAGCGGTACGCGCGAAGACGATCCAACGAAATGATGGGGAGCAGAAGGATCAATACTTCTGAAGTCAAAAATTTCGAGCGCCAGATCCTCAAAACTGAGGGTGGATTCGGATTTGCGTTCAAGTTCTAAACGCTCCACGCGCGAATGCACCGTGAGTCCAATTTTCTCATGGGCATCGAAATAGGCAAGTTCGGCGGTCTTGTTGCCAAAGAAATCGCTCTGCACACGCCACTCATCGGGCTTGGGCTCAACATTGAGAGTGCCTGCAACATGCCGTTGCTCGCCGGGTAAATCAGCAGGTGTAAGCCTGATCACATGACGGCTTGAATCCGCCGGAAAATCATATGAGTAAGCAATGCGCAGTGAAATATCGTAAAGCATGGCTACCGCAAATAGCTCGACGTGAGCAGGTCTGAAAGATGGGCAATTTCCTTCCCCAGCTTCTGCAAAGTCTTCGCATCAACACTTTCCGGCATGCGCACTGCAAGGCTGGTTCTTGTCTGCATCACCGCCCCCTGCAGCGGCGTCATCTGTCCGTCGGCCTCAACCCCGGGAAGAAAGCTCATATGATCGGAAATTTGATTGAGTTGATAAAGCACTGACCGGGGGTTGAGCGGGTCCAAAGCCAGGAGATCAATGATGGTCGATCGGTTCGTTGCCACGGCATAGCGTTGCCGATGGGTCATCGTGCTGTCGGCAACTTCCACCGCAAGATCAAGGCTGCCATCCACTGCATCTTCATTCGTGAAATTGGCAAGCAAGGACGTGAGAGCGCTTGCGCGTTCGAGCGAGCGGCCAATGCTCAGGAAACGCCAGCCCATCGAGCGATACATGTTCTCATGTACCAAACCGGAAAAGCCGGAAATCTTGCGGAGCAAAACACCCATGGCACGCGCCATGTCGTCGCCAGGCTGGGCCGTCACCACCATTTTATTCACGGTCTTGGCCAGATCATCAAGCGCCAGCCAGCCATCCAGTGAAAACCGGTCGCGAATATTGCCGGCAGCGCGAGTCGCCGACGCCAATGTATCCACCACCGCTTTGGGCAGTCCCTTGGCAGGATCTGCGCCGATGGCATCCAGATATTCCGAAACCTCTTCCAGCAACGGTGTATCGGGGGAACCTGTCTCCACCAGCCGCAAATGATAGGCGCGCAACATGCGGATCATGTTTTCCGCCCGCTCAACATAGCGCCCCATCCAGAACAGATTGTCAGCAGCACGGCTCGGGAGAACCGCTGGCTGCTGGCGAACAAAGGGAGCAGAAGGATGATCGAGCATGGTCTCGGTGCGCACAGTTTTCTTGCTCACCACCCAAACGTCAGCCGCTGCGCCACCACTTTGCATCGCGAGCGCATTTGCATCCCCAGCTGGCCCGATCCGTGCAAACCCACCAGGCATCACCTGCCAGCCATTTTCCGTTCGTGCGAGAAACACACGAATGCTCATCGGATGCGGCGCCAGCGTACCGCCTTTGAAGGCTGGTGTGGTCGAAAGCGTGGCAATCTCCTGAGCCACCAGTTGGCCAGCGCCGCGGTCCACAAAATCATCCAAATTCATTTGCAGCTTCGAGGCTTGAACCTGTTGTTGCGAAACCATGTCGCCTTGGTCAAACAAAAGCCTATTGGCAAAGGCATTCCCCAGCGTCATGCGCTCTGCATTCGCCTTCACATAATTGCGTTCCGCTTCCTGGCCACACCACCACGTGGCAACATTGGGAAGGGCGAGGCTCTCTCCCGTCAACGCTTCGCTGATGCGTGGAAGAAAGGCGAGAAAGGCCTTTGTCTCCAGAATGCCAGAACCCAGTGCGTTGACCATGGTCACCTTGCCTTCGCGCACCGCGCCCAAAAGGCCAGGCGTTCCCAGACGTGAAGTCTCGTCGAGTTCAAGAGGATCAGCCCATGAGGCATCAAGCCTGCGCCACAACACGCTGATCGGGCGAAGCCCAGCCACAGTCCGCACCATCAAGCGGCCATTGCGCACCGTCAGGTCCTCGCCCTCAAGCAGCATCAAACCAAGGTAGCGTGCGATATAAGCGTGCTCATAATAAGTGTCGTTGAGGGGCCCAGGCGTCAAAATGCCAACGCGACTGTCTTCCTCAGCGCGAAGATCAACCAGCGTGTCGCGAAACATCCGGAAAAAGCCCGCAAGACGATGCACGTTGGAGCGGGCAAAAATATCGGAATAAATCCG
>JBDSTO010000113.1:0-39212 GCA_039928255.1 Aestuariivirga sp.
TCTTTTCTTCGAAGCCTTTTTGGATGTCGAGCGTGTATGGGTCCGATGGATCGCCGAGAACCTGAAGGATTTTTCCCTTCACGGCGCCCTTCTTTTCCTTGAGCAAACGCTGAATTTCATCTCCGGCCACATGGCCAATTTCCACGGTTCCCGCAACCGAGGTGAAATCAGATGGAGTGGCGGTGATCTGACGGTCAAATTCCATCACCGGAATGCCAGCAGCGCGGGCCTTTTCGATTGATGGCTGAAGCGCGTTGAAATCAACAGCGGCCAGTACAATCGCCGCGGGCTTCAACAGAATGGTGTCATTCATCTGGCTCTGCTGAAGGTCCGTCTTGTTGTCGGCGTTAAGCGTCTTCACGTCATAGCCCACGTCTTTCAGGAATTTCTCGATGGCTGAGACGGACTCGGTTTGGAATTCATCGAGCAGTGTGGGCACCATATAGTAGATGGTTCCTTTGGATTCCGCGAAAGTCGGGGTCGCAACACCGAAGGCCGTTATGGCGATCGAAGCGAGGAGCAGGCGTCGTATGTTATTCATTGGTCGTCTCCTGTTTGGGTTGGGTAGTTCATGGGCCGTTCGGCCTCATTTCTTGGGCTTTGCCTTCAAAGGCCTCGCCGGTAATCATGCGCACGACTTCATCGGGGCTGGTGTTCTGGCGCTTTACGTCCCCCGCCACTTGGCCTTGGCGGATGACAACGATGCGGTCGGCGACCTGGAAGGCTTGCGCCATGATGTGGGTAATGACGATTACACCGATGCCTTGCGCTGCGATGCGCTTGATCATGTCGAGGCCACGGCGTGTTTGTTCAACACCCAATGCGGCGAAGGGCTCATCCAGAAGCACCAGCTTTCCGCCCCAATGGACGAAGCGATTGAGTTCTATGGCCTGGCGCTGTCCACCGGAGAGATGTTCGACATTGGTTCGCAGCGATGGAATTTTGGTGCCGGCATTGGCGATGGCTTTTTCGGTAGCCGCATACATGGCGTCTTCCTGCAAAACCGGAATGCCGAAGTAGCGCTTCACAATTTCACGGCCCATGAAGAAGTTGGCGACAACATCGACATTCGTGCAGAGGGACAAGTCCTGATAGACGGTTTCAATGCCCGCAGCCTTGGCTTCCTTCGGTGATGCGAATTTTCGTTCTGCCCCGTCAAAAAACATGGTGCCCGATGTTGCTTCAAGACCGCCTGATATGATTTTGACCAATGTGGATTTGCCAGCACCATTGTCACCCAGGAGCGCCACGACTTCACCCGGCTGAATATCAAAGCTGATGCCGCGCAGGGCTTCGATGGCTCCGAAATTATGGCGGATATCGGTGAGCCGGAGGAGGGGGGTTGAGTTTGTCATGCCGCTGCTCCGCGATTGAAAAGAGGGTCACGCGGCTTGTCGGCCTCGTCGTTATTGAACATCATCCCAAAGCGTGGCGTGAGTGCGCCTGAGATTGCCAAAGATGCAGCACCCCTCAATGCGGCGTCGCGGCCGGCCGTCGAAAAGATGATGCGCGGCACGGTGCGATTTTTGCGCGAAGAGACAGAGTTTGCCAGCGGTTCGGCCAAGGCCAACAGGCGCTGGGGGATGTCAGTTTCGGAAAGTCCACCAATGATGATGGTTTGTGGATCGAAAAGATTTTCAATGGTGGCAATGGCTGAACGGAACAGCGGTGCAGCTTCTTTGAGCCAGCCCTCGACACCAATTTCTGCGGATCTGCGCTCAAAGGCTTCAACAGAAACATAGCGCTCAAGGCAACCCCGATTTCCACACGGGCAGGGAACGCCATCCGGCACAACCGGAACATGGCCAATTTCACCAGCGTTGTTGTAGCTGCCCCGGATGGGGAGACCGTCGTGCACCATGCAGCCGCCAAGACCCATCGAAAAAAACATGTAATAATAGTCTTTGTGATCTTTTCCCGCCCCGTAAAGCTTTTCGCCCAAGGCTGCCGCTGCATGATCTACCTCGCCGAAGACCGGGCAGTCCGCGATTTCGGCCAGGCGTTCGGTGATTGGAATATCTTTCCACCCCTCGAGCGTTGTTGGCCCGACGAAGCTCATCGATTCCACATCATAGGGTCCGGGCATGGCAAGGCCGACACCGAGCAAACGCTTGCCAGGTTTCAAGGCTTTAAAATCTGCAATCATCGTGGCAATTTCGCGGAACGCCCGCTCGGGTTTTAAACAATTGCGCCCGCGTGAGCGCGATGCGACGATCTCGCCCGCAAGATTGACGAGAGCGGCTTCAATGCCGATGGGTGTTATGTTGAGGCCAATGGCATAACCGCCATCGGGATTAATACTGAGGCTGGTTGCGGGATAGCCACGGACGCGTTTGGAATTTCGGGTTCCCAGCAAAAAGTCCTGGTCCTCGAGTTCGCGCGTGATGTTGGAAACAGTTTGAACGGTGAGACCCACGCGCGCTGCAATTTCGCCCCGCGCGATTGGGCCGTATTGCCTGATCGTCTCAAGCACGATGCGACGGTTATAGGGTCGTCCGAATTCCTGGTTGGTGCCTTTTAGCGCCATGTTTTTCATCCCCGTAATCACCAGCCAAGCATGTTTGATTTATTAAATCAAATGGATTTCATTAATCAGGCGAAAAAGTTTTCGCTTCATTGAGCTTATCCGATGGCAGAGAGAAGGCGTTTAGCGATTAGTGGCGCTTGCGATTTCTCAAAGCACAGCGGGTTGACGACTAGCTTTCCCTGATCGCGGCGGGCCGGGTCTACATGGATGCTGGGGCTGCCCTTGATGAGCTTGTCAATCATGGCGGGAGCAGAGGCATTCGGTTTGGTGAGCGTGATAACAAGTTGAGGTACGGCGCCCTTGTCATCCGCATTCTCGATCTCGATGCGGCATTGTTTTGATGAACTCAGGGCTTCAGCGATGGGTTGCAAACGTTCGAGCCAGCGAGTGTGACGGACAGCGTCACCCTCGGCAATGAATATCCGCAACGCCGTGAGGAGGCCGACGACTTCTTCTTTCCCCACCTTGCAGGACCGACCAATGCCTGTTTGTGGGGTGCCCTTGAGCTTGCGCTTGTCGATCAAAGACTTCGGCGGGTCCCACATGTCGTCATAGATATCGAGGTCCAGATTTTGCAGAGCCGCAGACATAATCAGGTCCTTGCGGCCACAAAGCATCCCGCTGGCCTGTGGCCCTCCCAACACCTTGCCGCCGGAATAGGCGACGAGGTCGGCCCCTTCGGCAATGAAGCGCTTGAGGTTGGACTGTGGCGGAAGCTGCGCTGCGCCGTCGACGATAACTGGGATTTTGTGTTTTCTACCAATCGCGGTTACGGTTTTCAGCGAAGGTTGTGCAACCGCACTGGCCACGTAGAAAATGGCGGCGGTGCGTTCCGTGATTGCATCTTCGATTTCCCAGTTTTCGGCATCGCGAACGCCAGCACCCGAATAGCGGTCGGGCAGACCGACTTCGACAATGGTGGCGCCCGCCGCCCTTACCGCGTGGTCATAAAAATTGCGCTGGCTGCGGACCATGATAATTTCATTCTTCAGTCCACGTCTGTCAGGCAGGCGCGCCATTCGGCCCGGATCAAGTCCCGCCATGCAGGCTGCTGCGGCCAGCAGCAGGCAAGCCGATGCGCCTGAAGCCACATAACCAGCTTCGGCACCTGTGGCCTTGGCGATTTCGCGTGACGCAGCTGCCTGCAGCTCTGCCATATCAACACAATGTTTTGACGCCTCAACCATGGCGGCGGAAACTTCCGGATGCATGATACCACCAGAAAGGCGCGTTGCAGCGCCTTTGGCATTGATGAGGATGGCAACCCCCAGCGTTTCATAGACCGTCATGACTTCACAGCGAAAACTGCGGTTATTTCGACCGAAATGTTTTCTGGCAGAGTTCCCATGCCAACAGCGGCCCGCGCGTGGCGGCCATTTTCGCCGAAAACTTCGATGAAGAGTTCCGAGCAGCCGTTGATCACTTTTGGATGTTCCTGAAAGTCTGGTGAGGCATTGACCATGCCCAGGACATTGAGAACGCGATCTACCCGATCCAGCGAGCCCAAAATGTTTTGGGCAGCTGCAAGCAAAACCATGCCGGTGCGGCGCGCGTGAAATTTTGCGTCACCCAGCGCTACATCTTTACCAACAACGCCTTTGGCAAGTGTGCCATCTTCCAGCACTGGCCCCTGGCCTGACAAATAGAGGATGCCGTTGTGCAAGACTCCGGGCAGATAGGCGCCCTTGGGTGTTGGGAGCGTGGGGAGTACAATTCCCAAGGCTTGAAGTTTTTCGGCAATGGTCATGGCAGGAAACCTCAAAGTCTTTCTGGAATGGGTTTGCGAAATGGGAAATTCGCGGCTTTATAGTGTGAAATATACGGGGAAGTAAATCTGATGCGATCCAAAACTGCAATTCAGGTTATTGGCTGCCACGCCGAGGGTGAGGTTGGCGATGTGATTGTGGGAGGTGTTGCTCCGCCGCCCGGCGAAACCGTATGGGAGCAATCGCGCTTCATCGCATCTGATGGAGCGTTGCGCGCCTTTGTGTTGAATGAGCCACGCGGTGGCGTGTTCCGTCATGTCAATTTATTGGTGCCGCCAAAGAACCCTCGCGCGCAAATGGGTTTCATCATTATGGAACCCGAAGATACGCCACCGATGTCGGGCTCGAACTGCATTTGCGTGGCCACCGTCCTGCTCGACACCGGTATTATTCCGATGACGGAACCGGAAACAAAACTCATTCTTGAAGCACCAGCCGGGCTTGTTGAAATCACCGCGCACTGTGCCAATGGCAAAGCGGTGTCCATCAATTTGAAAAATGTGCCCGCGTTTGCTGATCGTATTGCCGTTCCTCTTGAGGTGGAAGGCTATGGTACAATCGTTGTCGATACTGCTTTTGGTGGTGACAGTTTTGTCATGGCTGATGCGAAATCACTGGGCTCCGATATTGTACCCAGTGAGGCTCGGGACATAGCGGTTGTCGGGCGCAAGATTGTCAAAGCTGCCAATGAGCAGTTTGGGTTCAGTCATCCTGACTTGCCGGACTGGAAACATTTTTCATTTGCCTTTTTGACAGGGCCGCTCGAACGAATTGATGGGTGTCTTTCCAGCCGCAATGCCTGCGTGGTGAAGCCCGGAAAGATTGATCGCTCTCCCACGGGCACTGGATGTTCGGCGTTGATGGCTGTGCTTCATGCCAAGGGGCTCATGCAGGAAGGCGAGAGTTACATCGGGCGCTCCATTATCGAGAGCAGGTTTATGGGATCCATTGCAGGTATCACGACAGTGGGTAATCATGCCGCCATCATTCCCAACATCAGTGGCCGCGCATGGATTACTGGACAGTCAACGTTGATGCTGGACCCTGCTGATCCATGGCCAGGCGGCTACAAAATTGCCGACACCTGGCCAGTTGATTCAGCCGATTAGATATTACCACCCGCGTCGCCATGATCCGCGTCCACCACCCCGCACTAGGGAAATGATCGCCAGCAGAATGATTGCACCTATTGTGGCATTGACAATGGCGGCGACCAAGCCAACGCCAAGATGAAGGTGGAGCTGCGGGAGCAACCAGCTTCCAATGAACGCACCCAGGATGCCGACCACAAGGTCACCGACGATGCCGAAACCTGTGCCTCTGACAATTTGCCCCGCCAGCCAACCTGCAACTAGTCCAACCAGCAGGATAACCAATAGACTTTCGTTCGACATTTTATTCACTCCATTATTGTTTGGTTGCGTTGAGCGTCGGCAACCCGTTACGACAGGCACTTCCACAGAAACTAAAAAATGCAGGGTAGATCTTTGTATTCATCCCGGCGATTTGAATTGCGCTGGATGGGCCAAGCGGTAGCCGCATTCCCCTCGATTGTTGTCCGAATGCTTAATGTTCAAAAGTGCAAATAGTTCCAATTAAACATTCGGTGGTGAACATTGCGTCTGGTGCGACAGCTCATTGACAAGGGTAGAGCCACGGTCTTTCAATCTTTCCCAAGCAAAAATCGGAGCAGTGATATGTCCAACCCCTATCAGACGGCCTTGTCGGAACTCGCAGTAGTGTTTGATCGTCTCAATGACTCTGATGTCGACAGAGCCTGCCAGATGATTGCAAGTGCGAAGAAAATTGTGGTGTTTGGCGGCGGGCGCGAGCGACTGCAGATCATGGGCTTTGCCATGCGGCTCTATCATATGGGCCTTGCTGTGGCGGTTGAAGGCGACATGACAACCCCACCTGTGGGGCAGGGTGATTTGTTCGTCGTCACGTGCGGGCCTGGTGAAATTTCGACGGCCCTGGCTTTGATGGGCGTGGCAAAGACGGCTGGTGCTCAAATACTTTTCATCACGGCTCAGCCCAAAGGGAGAGGTGCGGCCTATGCCGATTTCACGTTGCTTTTGCCTGCCCAGACCATGGCGGATGATCAGGGCGAAAAGCGCACTTCGGTATTGCCAATGGGGTCACTCTTTGAAGGTGCCCTTTTTGTGCTTTTCGAAATCATGGTCCTGAAACTCATTAATTCCATGAAAATTAAACCTGAGAACATGCGTGCAAACCATACCAACCTCGAATGAAAAACCCTGAAAATCTGCCTGAAAATAGGGCTTGCCCATATTGTGCGCAGCCGCCTTCTGGGAGAATTCAATTTGTATGACTAATTGATAAAATGCTCTTGACTGCGAACACGATGAGCGCGAAATTGAAATAGTAATTAGAAAGCAGATAATTGCTTCTAACCGGATAAATTTTCCGGAACCCTTGGGAGAGGATAATCAAAATGACTAATTTTAATCGTCGACAGATTCTTCAGTTTGCTTCGGCTGCTGGCGCTGTGCTCGTAACTGGTCCTATGGCATTTGCTGATGGGCTGCCTAAGCTCGCTGCCAAGCCAACCTACAAGGTTGGTTTTGCTCAGACTGAAAGCAACAACCCTTGGCGCCTGGCTCAAACTGCCAGCATGAAAGCTGAAGCTGAAAAGCTCGGCTGGCAGCTGGTGTACACCGATGCCGCTGGTTCTGCTGCCAAGCAGGTTGCTGACGTGAACAGCATGATCGCCCAGAAAGTGGATGTGATCTTCTTGTCACCACGTGAAGAAAAGCCGCTCATTCCAGCTGTTATGGCTGCCAAGAAGGCTGGCATTCCGTTGTTCCTGATCGATCGCGGCGTTGATGCCACGCTCGCCAAGGGCGGCGTTGACTACGTGACGTTCATCGGTTCGGACTTCCTCAAGGAAGGCACGACTGCCGGTGAAGCCCTGGTGAAGATCACTGGCGGCAAAGGCACGATCATTGAACTCGAAGGTTCGACTGGTTCTTCGCCAGCCAACGACCGCAAGAAGGGTTTTGACGAAGTTATCGCCAAGAACCCCGGCATGAAGATCGTGGCCTCGCAGTCCGGCGACTTCAACCGCGACAAGGGCCGTCAGGTTGCTGAAGCTCTGCTTCAGGCTCATCCAGAAGCCAACATCCTCTATGCTCACAATGACGAAATGGCCATTGGTGCAATTTCGGCTATTGAAGCCGCTGGCAAGGTTCCAGGCAAGGACATCATCGTTGTCTCGATCGACGGCGAAAAAGATGGCCTGCAGGCAATCATTGACGGCAAGATGGCTTTCACAGTGGAATGCAATCCGAAGTTTGGTCCAGCCGCTTACGCCGCTGCGATCAAGTATTCCAAGGGTGAAACCCTTCCTCCAGTCATGACCAACACCGACCGCTTCTACGATATTTCCAACGCAGCAGCGAGCATGGCAGATTCTTATTGATCTGTTTATGAACTAGTGTCCTCCCAGGAGCCCGACTTCTTATCGAAGGAAGTCGGGCTCCGATTTTGGGGCTGTGGAAATTGACGCGGCGGCATTGTGTGACAAAACTAATGTTGCAATGATGCCACGATTGGGGAATGGCAACGGGATGGTTAAAACAGCTTCGCCGGAATTGAAGGTCTTGCTTGACATGTCGAACATCGGCAAGTCATTCGCTGGTATTCCGGCCTTAAAGAATGCCTCACTTCATGTGGCGGCAGGCGAAGTTCACGCACTGGTCGGCCAGAATGGTGCCGGCAAATCGACTTTGATCAAAGTTTTGACGGGGTATGTGAAGCGCGACAAGGGTGACATCATGTTTGATGGCGCGCCCTTTGAGGCGCGCTCGCCACAGGACGCCCAAGCCAAAGGCATCAGCACGATCTATCAGGAGATCAACCTGGTTCCATATCGATCGATCACTGAAAACATCTGTTTGGGTCGCGAGAAACGTCGCTTTGGGATTCTCGACTGGAACTCGATGCATGAAGAGGCCCGTGCACTGATGGGTCGCTTCAAAATCGACATCGATGTGCGAAAGCCGCTTCTCTCATTCAATACTGCCACACAGCAAATGGTGGCGATTGCCCGCTCCATTGGGTTCAAAGCCAAGCTCGTCATCATGGACGAGCCTACTTCTTCCTTGGACGAACGCGAAGTCAAAGTGTTGTTTGATGTTATCAATCAGCTGAAGGCCTCCGGAATCTCGGTGATTTTCGTGAGCCACAAGCTTGATGAGCTTTATGCGGTTTGTGATCGCGTTACGATTATGCGTGACGGCCAGACGGTGAAGACTGGCACGATGAAGGCGATCAGCAAAATTGAGCTCGTCGCCAGCATGTTGGGCCGTGACGTTGCCCAGGTTTCCAAAAATGCGACGGCCTTTGGCGACCGAAAGGGCCAAACCGGCGAATTGATTTTGGACGCCAAGAATCTCAGCGCTGGCCACAAGGTTCATGATGTTTCACTGAGTGTAAAACGGGGCGAAATCGTTGGGCTTGCAGGTTTGCTGGGAGCTGGCCGCACTGAAACCGTGCGAATGATATTTGGTGCCGACAGGATTCGCAGTGGCAGTCTAAAACTCGGTGACAAGCCCTTCCTGCCGCAAGAGCCTATTGATGCCATCAATGCGGGTCTTGGATTTTCATCGGAAGACCGCAAACTTGAAGGCATCATTCCCGATATGTCGGTGGCTGAAAACCTCACGCTTGCTTTGATGCCGCAACTGACCAAGGCAGGCATTGTGGACAATGAACAACAACGCAAAATTGTGGAGAAGTTCATTGCGCGGCTTGGCATCAAATGCAGCGGGCCCGATCAGCGCATTCGCGAGCTATCAGGCGGCAACCAGCAAAAAGTGCTGCTGGCGCGTTGGTTGGCCATGAATCCGAAATTGCTGATCCTTGATGAGCCAACCCGCGGCATTGACGTTGGTGCCAAAGCCGAAATTCAAACCATTGTGAAGGAATTGGCGGACCAGGGACTGGGTGTTTTGATGATTTCTTCTGAACTGGAAGAGGTAATCGAAGGCTCGGACCGGGTGTTTGTTTTGCGCGATGGCCGCAACGCGGCTGAACTTGTTGGCAAGGAAATCACTGAAGCGGCAGTCATGGCAGCGATGGCGCATGGCGAACATCTTGCGCCGGAGGAAAATGCATGAGCAACGTGACGTCTCCGAAACTGCCGGTAGCTAAGGCGTTCGATATTCAATCCTTGCTGTTGAAAAATGCCAGCCTTTTGGCTTTGCTCGCCTTGATTGTTTTCAACGTTCTGTTCACCAACCATTTTGTGTCCATGCAGACACTGAATGTGAACCTTACACAGGTTGCCACCATTGTGATTGTGGGTGTGGGCATGACGCTGGTGATCGCCACTGGCGGTATTGATCTTTCCGTAGGCTCCATGATGGCAATTGCCGGTGCCATTGCTCCGCTGATTTTTTTAGGAACTGCTGTCAAGATTGGTGAAATCCATCTTGCAGTTGCTGTGGGCATGATTGCGGCTGTGGGTGCTGCGGGTGCTTTTGGCTGGTTCAACGGCTGGCTTATTACTCGGTTTCGCATTCAACCCATCATTGCCACGCTTGTTCTCTTCATCGCTGGTCGCGGCATCGCACAGGTTTCTACCAACGGTAACTTGCAGCCTTTCAAATTGGCCCAGTTCCAATGGATTGGTCTCGGGCGCTGGTTTGGCGTGCCGGTTCAAGTCGTCATCATGGTCCTTCTGGTCATTGTTGCAGCTTGGGTGCTTAAGCGTTCGCTTTTTGGACGACAGATATTGGCGATCGGCGGCAATGAAAGCGCTGCAAGACTGTCTGGCATTCCTGTGGCGAGCGTCAAGCGTTGGGTCTATTGCATCAGTGGTCTTTGTTCGGGCATCGCGGGCTTGGTCGTCATCGCCATCAATTCATCCAGCGATGCCAATCTTGTTGGTTTGGGCATGGAACTTGATGCCATTGCCGCAGTCGCTGTTGGTGGCACAGTTCTCAATGGCGGCCGTGCGACAATTACGGGCACATTAATTGGTGCCCTAATCATCCAACTTGTCCGTTACACCCTGCTTTCAAATGGTGTGCCCGATGATGTTGCCAAGCTCGTTAAGGCGTTGCTGATTGTCGTGGCTGTCTGGCTGCAACGCCAGGGAAGGTCCTGAACATGAAAAAATCCGCAATCTTGTCCGCGCTCTCGAGCCAGGGTGTTTTGATCGCTCTTGCACTGCTTATTCTTTTTGGCTGGCTACGCTACGACAATTTTCTTGATCCTTTTAACGTCACCTCGGTGTTGCGCTACAACTCCATGTTCGCACTCGTGGCGTTAGGTATGTGTTTTGTCATCATGACCGGCGGCATCGACTTATCCGTCGGCTCAACCGCTGCCTTGGGCAGTGTTGTTTCGGCCATGCTCAGTTCGCAGGGCATGTTGATTGGAACTTTGGGTGGCGTGGCGGCAGGACTATGCGTCGGCATCCTCAATGGCTTTGTGATTGTGCGGCTTCGAATCCTGCCTTTTATTGCAACGCTGGCGGCGATGTTGGCTGCAAATGGCACTGCGCTATTGCTTGCCCAAGACCAATCTGTTTCCGTTTCTTATGATGGAACGTTCGTTAATCTGGGGCAGGGAGATCTGTTTGCGCTTCCCGTTCCGGCGTGGATTGCCATCATTGCCTATATCGTTGGTTCAATCGTTTTGAACTTCACAGCGACAGGGCGCACGGTTCTGGCCGTGGGCGGCAATGAAGATGCCAGCCGTTTGATGGGCTTGCCCGTCGACCGGGTGAAATTTATGGTCTACGTGTTGAGCGGCGGCCTTTCTGGCCTTGCTGGCGTAATTTTGGCGTCGCAGTTTGGCGCTGGCCAACCTATTGAGGGCGTTGGCTGGGAGCTTTTTGCCATTGCGTCCGTTGTTGTGGGCGGAACGCTTCTTACAGGTGGTGTGGGCTCCGTCGGTGCGACCTTGGCCGGCGTGATGCTTTTGGGATTGATCTTCAACGTGCTCAATTTCGAGAACGGCTTGGGCTGGATTTCCCTTTCGGCCTATTGGCAATCGGTTATTCGTGGCTTGTTCCTGCTCGCCGTGGTCATCTTGCAATCACGGCTGACATCAAAAAAGGCGACCTAGAGCCATTCTCCTCTCGCTTGCCGGGAACTCTATTCATCTTGGCGGGGAGTGATTGGCTCCCGCCAAGATGCCATCACGTCGACAAGAAGGAGTAATCATGGCAGGCAAAGTCATTATAGCAGTGGCGATAACCGGGGGCATTCATACTCCCACGATGTCACCGCATTTGCCCATCACGCCCGACGAGATTGCAACGCAATCCATCGAAGCGGCAAAGGCTGGTGCTGCAATCATTCATCTTCACGCCCGTGACCCGAAAGACGGGAGACCCACGCCAGACCCCGCCGTGTTCATGGAATTCCTGCCGCGTATTAAGCAAAACTGTGATGCGATATTGAACATCACCACGGGTGGCGGCCTCAACATGACCGTGGATCAGCGCCTGGCGGCACCACTCCAGGCAAAGCCTGAGATGTGTTCCCTCAACATGGGCTCAATGAACTTCGGCATTTTTGGATTGGCTGATCGTTACAAGGAATGGAAACACGCCTGGGAGGAGCCCTATTTGCGGGGCACCGATGATTTCATTTTCCGTAATACGTTCAAAGACATTGCACGAATTCTGAAAGATTTGGGTGAGGCCCACGGCACACGCTTCGAGCATGAATGCTATGACGTGGGCCATCTCTATAATCTCGCTCATTTTGTGGACAAGGGTTTGTTAAAGCCGCCGTTCTTCGTGCAGATGATTTTCGGGATTCTCGGTGGCATTGGCGCTGACATGCGTAATTTGATGTTCATGAAGGAAACCGCCGACAAACTGTTTGGCAAGGACTACCATTGGTCCGTGCTTGCAGCGGGCAAGAACCAGATGGCTTTTTGCACGCAGGCCGCGATGATGGGCGGCAATGTGCGTGTCGGACTCGAGGACTCACTCTATATCGGCAAAGGCAAGCTGGCGACCAGCAATGCCGAGCAGGTGCGAAAAATCCGTACGATCATTGAAGAGCTGGGGCTTGAGATTGCTACACCTGCAGAAGCACGCGCAACCTTGGCGCTGAAGGGCGGAGACAGGGTGGGCTTCTGAAAGAAATGACGTCATCATGAAATTTGTCATGATCTTGAGCAGGGCCGGATGACAAACCCTTGTATCATCTGTGTGGCCATTACGGGCTCATTGCCGACCAAGGAGAACAATCCGGCGGTTCCGATTACCATTGTCGAACAGATTGAAAGCACGCAGGAGGCTTTCGAAGCGGGAGCCAGCATCGCCCACTGTCATGTGCGCGATGATGGGGGAAAGCCCACGTCTGATCCTGAACGTTTTGCCAGATTAAAAGAAGGGTTGGAGAAATTCTGCCCTGGAATGATAGTGCAACTTTCAACAGGCGGGCGCTCAGGTGCTGGTCGGGCACGTGGTGGAATGTTGCCACTAGGGCCAGACATGGCCTCACTTTCGGTTGGCTCGAATAATTTTCCGACGCGTGTTTACGAGAATCCCCCAGATCTGGTGGATTGGCTGGCGTCCGAAATGCTTCGCTTCAATATCAAACCCGAAATTGAATGCTTCGATCTTTCACACATTGTGCAAGCCGCTGCCATGCAGAAAGATGGGCGTCTTCAAGGTCCGCTTTATGTGCAATTTGTTATGGGCGTCAAAAATGCCATGCCTGCGGATGAGCGTATTTTTGATTTTTATATCGAAACGTTGAATAGATTGGCGCCGGCTTCACAGTGGTGTGCGGCCGGAATTGGGCCTTCACAGCTCATTATCAATGAATGGGCGATAGCGAAAGGCGGCCATACGCGCACCGGCATGGAAGACAATGTTCGGTTGGACAAAGACACGCTGGCGTCTTCGAATGCAGCACTAGTGAAGCGGGCTGTGTCGATTTGCGAAAAACACAATCGTTCCGTGGCAACCTGGCAGCAGGCAAGGGCGATTTTGAACTTGCCACTGCATTCATAACGACCCCTCGCCAACTTGGCGTTCAGCTGATCAGATAACCGCCATCTATGGGGAGGATGGTTCCAGTCACAAAACTGGCCAAGGGTGAAGACAAAAAGAGCACTCCTCCCGCGATGTCTTCAGGTTTACCCCAGCGCTTCAGCGGTGTTCGGGACAGGATCGTGGTGCTGCGAACCTCGTCGTTCTGCAAGTCTTGGGTGAGAGGTGTGGCGATCCAACCTGGGGCGATAGCATTTACGCGAATTGCATCCTCCGCATAAGCGATGGCAAGTGATTTTGTCAGTTGGGCAATGCCGCCCTTGGAGGCCGAATAGCCAGGCACCAAACCGCCGCCAAAGAAACTGAGCATCGATGCCATGTTAACGATGGTGCCGCCGCGCTCCTTCAATTTTGAACGGGCTGCCGTGCAGACGCGCATGGTGCCTGTCAAGTTGATGTTTAGAACATAGGCAAAGATTTCAGGATCATGTTCAGCGCCGCGCCTGATCACGCCCGCGCAATTTACAACATGGTCAAGCCTTTTGAGATTTGAGATTATTGAACCGACAGCTGTACCGTCTCGTACGTCAAGCACTTGTGCTTCAATGTCGGGCAGTGCGTCTTTGGATGACATGACTTCAGCTAACGTGGCACCGGTCACAAAAACCGAAGCGCCTTCCTGCGCAAAAGCCTTCGCCACGGCAGCGCCAATGCCGGAAGTTCCACCTGTTACCAGAACCTGGCGTCCCTTGAAGCAATCATTCGGCCAAAGGCTCACGGTGCCATCCTGTCAGCGAATGAACTGGTCTGCGAAATCAGCGCCGAGGCCCACGTTCGCAAAATGCTCGCGGCACATGTCAATCTTGGTGAAGACATCTTCATAGCCAAGGTTTTTTCCCCATGGGTCGACGTAGTACATGATGCCGTTGACCTGAAAGTAAGTGATCATCTCCTCAACGTCATCGGGCACAACCAGTGTGTGGGTTTCGCCTGGTGGCTCGAAGACATAGCTTCCCTCTGTTGCCACCCAGTCGTGCTCAAGATAATGCCAGCGTCCCTTGATCACAAATCCATGGACCGATTGAGGATGGCGATGGCGAGACAACACGCCGGATTTGCGCACTCTCAGCAAGTTCATCCAATAGCCCTGGCTGCGGTTCAGGCAGAGCGGCCGGAACCAGACATTCTCGGCTTGCGGAACCCAGAGCCGCTCATCCACCGGAACGGCATGCGGAACAACGATCTCCTTCAACGCGTCCTTGGGCATTGGAAGTTGATACGGCATTCGGGCGTTGGCATCGGGGGCTGCTGACATGATTTATCTCATTCAAATGTGAGGTTCATGTTAGCGCAACGATGGAAACCAAACCAGCGCCTCGTATACGAATGGGGAATGCTATCCTGCAATGATTGCTGACCATTTTTCCGTGCCGCCGAGCTCTGAGGAGATTGCAATTCCAGGCCAGCCCATTTCGGCCATCGTGGGGCAGATATCCTTGGGAGGTTCTCACTTTCATCGAATTCAAAAAGGGGGCTTCTTTTACGAGAGTAGTTGTTGGGCATTTGATTTTTAAAATTTCCTGCTTAGAAATTCGGAATCTTTCAACCCAAACCTCCAGGCGACATCCATATTTTTGCTGATGCCAATACGTTTTCCCGCCAGAATTGGGACTCGCTTTTCACGGGGTCGCAACTCAAAGGGTTCGTTTGTAAGCGGAAGACCGTCGTGATTTTTGTTCAGTCCCAAAGCCTGACAGAGACGTCCAGGGCCTGAACACAACAGGCGCGGTGCCTCAACGCCGCGGCGACTTTTCATGGTTTCTAATCCAGAGAGTGGCTCCAAAGCTCTTATCAAAACCGCCGAACCTCGAAGGCATACGATGTTGAGGCACCAATGAACACCATAGGAAAGGTAGATATAAGAAAAACCTGACGGGCCGAACATGCTTGAATTTCGTTTCGTTTGACCTCTGAAGCTGTGGGAGGCCTCGTCTTCGGGGTGATAGGCCTCGGTTTCTACGATGATGCCGCCTACGCCATTGAAGAGCAGGGCCACCCCAATGAGATCTTTGGCAACTTGGGGTGGGGGCCGGTCAAAAAACCCTGAATCACAGACGTTCATGGAATTTTCTTATTGCATGCCAACATTAGCGGAAAGCTTGAAATAGGTTTCGATCTTTTAATGGAACAAATGACTATCTCGGCGATTACCAACCAATGGAGAGACCGATCCCATGTTTGGAAAGAGCATTTGAACTTGCCCGCACAGGCAGATGCCTGAATGTGCTCGATATTATCAAATGCCTTAAGGCCGAAAAATATGATATATCTCAAGTGGAGGGCAGGGCTCTCAAGAAGCAATTGCTTCAGATAATTCAAACCGCTGTGTTGAACAAGCAAACCAATTTGCATGACCACATGGGGAATGTTGAGGCGCAGGGTGGATCGGCTCAGCCAAAATAGATTTTGGCTTTTTCAATCTCGAACTCATTGCCGTCCTTAAATCTCAGACTCCTCGTCGCCAAGTGACCTTTGACGATTCGAGAACCCAGAAATTAAGGACGGTGGGGCATGTGGGCCTTCGCTATCTCGAAGGCTGAGTATCGCTGCTGCATAGTGGAGAAACTTGCTTGTTGGGGTCCGCTCAGGGCTGGTTCAACACCGGGGATCGGCGCCAAATGGATGAGGGCGGTTTCCTCCGACTAACCAGCAGTTTTTGGAAGACTATCTTTCCGCCTCTCAGACTTTGTTCAACTTATCGATCTCTTCATCACTCAGGGCCAGATCTGCAGCCTTGGCGAAGCTTTCAACATGAGCAACGCTTGTGGCGCTGGCGATTGGCGCGGTGACACCCTCACGCGCGATCAACCAAGCGAGGGCAACTTCGGCTGGTTTTGCACTGTGGCGGCTAGCGATTTCATCAAGGGCTTGCAGGATCTTCATGCCACGTTCCGTCAGATATTTTTTGATATCTTCGCCACGCTGCGACTTGATGAGATCGGCTTTTGACCGATACTTACCCGTTAGGAATCCTGAAGCTAGGCTGAAATAAGTGACAACGCCCAGCCCCTCTGCAACGCAAAGATCGCGCAACGATCCATCAAAGGACGCACGGTCATAAAGATTATATTCCGGCTGCAGCACCTGATAGGATGGAAGCCCTGTGTTTGCAGCAATCTTGAGCGCAGCTCCCAATTGTTCCGCGTTAAGGTTTGATGCGCCGATGGACTTGATCTTTCCGCTCCTAAGAAGTTTCGCATAGGCACCCAGCGTTTCTTCATAAGGCGTTTCGGAATCAGGCCAATGCGAAAAATAGAGATCAATCTGTTCGACTTGCAAACGGCGCAGTGAATCCTCTGCGGCTTGCATGATCCATCTTTCCGACAAACCCTTTTTGTGGGCGCCGAGATCTGATCCAACCTTGGTAAAAATCACGACCTTGTCGCGCGCACCGGGCCGCGCCTTCAACCATTTGCCAATAATAGTTTCTGATTCTCCACCCTTATGACCGGGCACCCAGGTTGAGTAGGCGTCCGCGGTGTCTATCGCATTGAAGCCGTGTTCGACAAATGCATCAAGCACCGCAAAGCTGGTTTTTTCGTCAATGGTCCAGCCAAATACGTTGCCGCCCAAAACAAGGGGAGCAATAGAAAGTCCGGTCTGGCCTAAGTCACGTTTGTTCATTTTTCGATTCCATTTTAAAAAACTTATGAAGCTTTCGCCATAAAACTTTGCAAATCGGACTTGGCTTGCAGAAGTTTGAGAATTTCGTCGCGTGATTCCCTGATGTGCTTGCGGGCGTGGCTGCCTGCCAAGCGGGCATCGCCAGCACACATCGCATTCACAATTGCAGCATGTTCTTCCCGCGCATCTTTCCAGTCATCGAGCCAGGTGAGTTCCAGCCAGATGTAGTGCTGACATTTATCCAGAATGCTGTTGAGCATGTTGCACAACATCTCATTGCCGCTCAGTTTTGCGATCATTCGATGAATATCTGTACCAATCTGAAGCTCCTGAAACTTGTCCTCTTGTGTGCGTTTGGGAAGGTTCGCCAGTCTTTCACATTCGGCCAACATTGCTTTCAGGTTTTCCTTATCTGTCGTCGTAAGTCGCGCAGTTGCGAGTTCGGTGGCATGGCCATCAAGCACCTCCCGCACCTCAAAGGATTCGCGCAACATCGTGATGTCAAATTCATTCACCGCAAAACCTTGGCGAGGTCTGCTTGTAACCATGCCGTCGCGCTCAAGACGATTGAGGGCCTCACGAATGGGTGTTCGGCTTACTTTCAGTGTGGTCGCGAGTTCATTTTCAGTGATGCGCGAACCGGGAGAAAGTTTGCCCGTAATAATCATGCTTTTAAGCGAGTCATAGGCTGACTTCCGCAACAGCCCTTTTTCGACTTTGCCCATCTTGCCCGTTCTCCCATTCAGAATTTTGGCCATAAAGTAACAGCCATTGACTCGTTTTGAAATATGCAATTATGTATACAAAAAAGAATGCAATAAAACTAGAGGGATGAGATGCTGCAATGAGGAACGAAACAGCCCGTGAATTACGACTTATGGCCATTCTGCTTGACCCCATCGGTACACTGCATCGTGTAATGACGATTTGCGGTGGCCTGGTGACCTTTGAGTGTTGGCGCACATGACAACCAAGACATCGGAATCCACAAGCCAAAACATTGCTGTTGATGTCAAATCGTTAAGCAAGTTCTTTGGTGCAGGCGATCTCCAAGTGAGCGCGCTGGACGGCGTCTCGGTCGCTATCCGGGAGAATGAGTTCTTCGTGGAGGCACTCGCAGCACTCTATGACAATGGTGCGGCCCGACCCACGCAACGATGTGCGGGTCTATTTTTGGAAACATACTGAAATGCGCAACTTTCAAATGCCCGGCCGTTCGCCGGTTCGAAGTACAGAAGGAATGGCGGCCACGTCCCATCCTCTGGCCACACTTGCCGCAATCGACATGTTGCGAACAGGCGGAAACGCCATGGATGCGGCTGTCGCAGCCGCCGCGGTGCAAGCTGTTGTTGAGCCGCAATCCACCGGAATTGGCGGAGATTGCTTCGTGCTCTATTGCCCGGCGGGGCGGGGCGAGGTGATCGCATTTAACGGTTCAGGTCGAGCACCTGCGCTTGCAAACATTGATTGGTACATTGAGCGCGGGCACAAGGCACTGCCCACCTATGGCGTTCATTCGATCACAGTACCGGGTGCCATCGATGCCTGGTGCAAATTGCTCACGGATCATGGCAAGAAGAGCATTGATGCAGCTCTGGCCCCTGCAATTCACTATGCTGAGAAGGGCTATGTGGTTCATGACCGCGTGGCATTTGATTGGATAGCTGCGCTCGATACATTGAAGAGTGATGAGACGACCGCACGCATTTTCCTGGACAATGGCAATCCGCTTCAGGCGGGGGCCATCCATCGACAGCCGGAATTGGCCCGTACACTGGGCATCATTGCCAAAAAAGGCAGGGCAGGGTTCTATGAGGGCGAAGTGGCAGACGATATTGTCACCCGGCTGAAAGAATTGGGGGGCCTCCATACTCTGGAAGACTTTGCGGCAACAGCTGGGAATTACACAGACCCAGTCACGATTGAATATCGCGGGCACCGCATTCACCAGATGCCGCCAAACAATCAAGGCCTTACGGCATTGTTGATGCTCAACATTCTTTCTGGTTTTGAGTTATCAAAACTTGACCCGCTCGGTGCCGAGCGTCTTCATCTTGAGGTCGAGGCGGGCCGTCTCGCCTACCGTGACCGTGATAGATTCATCGGCGACCAGGACTTTGCAAAGGTTCCCGTCGAGGCGTTGTTGTCGGCCGCCTATGCAAGCAAGCTTCGGCGTGAGATCAATCCAACCCATGCAATGAAGCATCTGCCCGAAATTGACATGGCGATGAGCGATACGGTTTATATTTCTGTCGTCGACAAGGACCGTAATGCCGTGAGTTTCATCAACTCCACATACCATTCATTCGGGAGTGGCATCACCGGCCCAAAGTCGGGCGTTGTGATGCAGAACCGTGGTTCCAGTTTTAGACTCGATCCGAAACATCCCAACGCATTGGCACCAGGTAAAAGACCTATGCATACCATCATGCCTGGCATGGTGACGAAAGATGGTCATGCCGTCATGCCATTCGGTGTTATGGGGGGCGATTATCAGCCCTTTGGGCACGTCCATTTGCTCACCAATCTTCTTGATTTTGGTATGGACCCACAGGAAGCGCTGGATCAGCCCCGCGTATTCTATGAAGAAGCGGGCGTTAGCGCTGAGGCCGGCGTGCCTGACAGGACAATCAGCGGGTTGCAAAGTTTTGGTCACAAGGTTTCGGCAGCGCAGGAGCCACTGGGCGGTGGACAAGCAATCTGGATTGACCATGAGCACGGAACCCTGACGGGAGCCTCCGACCCGCGCAAGGATGGATGTGCCCTAGGCTTCTGAGTTTGATCAAGGGATGAATGCAGATGCCGAGCGCTCTTTTGTTGATTGACGTGCAGAAAATCTACACGACACCTGATTCCTCGCTCTATGTGGAAGGCCATGACAGAGCCATTGCCAATATGAACCGTCTCATTGCTGCTTCGGCTGAAGCCGGTGATCTGATCATTTATGTGAGGCACGAACACAAGAAGGATGGCAGCGATGCGGGTCGCATGTTTGACTATCAGGGAAGCCAAAGTCCCGTTAGCTTTGTCGAGAATACGCAAGCCGTAATGTTCGATCCCGCTCTCAATATGATCACGCCAGCTTTGCATGTGATCAAGAAACGCTATTCTTGCCTTGTTGGCACTGGCCTTACTGAAACCCTGCGTCGTAAAGGCATTAATACCATTATTGTTGCCGGTTTCATGACCAATTACTGTTGTGAAACCACAGCCCGCCATGCCCATGATGAGGACTTCTATGTGGACTTCATCTTGGACGCGACGGGTTGTCCTGATCTTTCAGCAGAGGTCACGCAGGCAACCATAAAAACTGTTGTCGCGGCTTCATTGAAAGATGGATTTGCCAAGGTTCATACGACTGATGCATTTCTGCAAGGCCGACAAAAACAATAGTGGCGCGGTTGGGAAGTTGAGATGATCAACGCGAAGTTAGTCACTGTTCGGAAAAAATCTTGGCGCTTGCGGCGTGAAGTTCTGGATCGATGGTAAGGGGCAATTGGTGACGCCTGATGGGTACCAAACAGGCGTGCTTGGCAAGAGGTTACATTAATTGCGCGTGGTCTTCATTTAACCGCACTGCAGACAGATGGATTGACGCTGACCGATGTCAATGGATCCTTCACGGTCAACCCACACGCCTTCGAAAATCCGGAAGTTGCTGGCGTACAGGATTATATAATTGTCGCATTAAAGGCCAATGCCATTCCCGCCAATCCACGCCTTTTCTAATTGAGCTGATCGCACAATCCGCGCTAAACCTCTTCGCAGAATGAATATCACCGCTATCAAACCAGCGACGAACTGGAAACTGTTCGCCGTGGCACCCATGATGGATTGGATTGAAAGTTCAATTTAATCAGTCGCCTATTGCTCGTCGTGTGCGCTTTGTGTGCAACTAGAGCTGCATCTGGCCAAATGTTGGAGTGATCTAAAGATTCAGTGGCGTTCCTGAAATTTTGTTGAGGGTGATTGAGAGCGACAAAATGGCCGTTAGTTGTGCCGGTTTTACAGTTGCTCACATTTCTCAGCCCATTGTGCATTGGTCAGCTTAGGCTTCGCGTGGTTCTATCAATTTAATTGCAATTGAGGTCTATTTGCTTTGCGCAAGAAAGTCGAAGTCACACCCTTGCGTTGCTGGCAGAACCGTTTGGGCATAGAGCTTGCCATAACCGCGCAGTGCTGTGGCAGGTGATGAAACCGGTTGGCGCAGGGCAAGCTCAGGCTCCGGCACCAGCAAGTCGATCCGTTTTGATTTTGCACTCAGGCGAATGCGGTCGCCAGTTCTAACGCGTGCCAAAGGGCCACCCGTTGCTGCTTCGGGGGTGACGTGAAGCACGATGGTTCCAAATGCTGTCCCACTCATACGCGCATCTGAAATCCGAACCATGTCTTTGACGCCCCGTACCGCAAGCTTCTTGGGAATGGGAAGGTAGCCGGCTTCGGGCATTGCTGAAGCGCTGCGTGGCCCGGCATTCTGAAGCACCAAAATATCATCCGCGGTGACGTCAAGATCGGGTGCGTCGATGCGGGCGGCAAGATCCTCAAGTGATGAAAATACAATGGCGCGCCCTTCATGCTCGAGAAGATGAGGCGAAGCGGCAGCGCGCTTCAGAACTGCACCGTCTGGTGCCAGGCTGCCTCGCAGGATTATCAGGCCACCCAGCGGATCGACCGGATTTCCCCTCGCTTTGATGTAACGGTCATCACGAGTCACTTCAGGGGGTTTGGCAAGACGATCTCCCAATCTTTGTCCGGTGACATCTTGAGCATCCGGATCTAACAAGCCATTCAGCTCTCGCATGACAGCGCCCACGCCACCGGCTTCATGGAAGTCTTCCATATAACCATCGCCGACAGGCTTGAGGTTGACCAGAACTGGCGTTTCGTCTGACAGGGAATTGAATTGATCAGGGTCGATCGAGAAGCCCAATCGCCCTGCAATGGCGGCCAAGTGAATTACCGCATTGGTCGAGCCAGACACGGCGAGAAGCAGACGAAGCGCGTTTTCAATGGATTGCCTGCTGATGATTTCAGTAGGCTTTTTGCCATTGTTGGTCATCTGGGCCGCAAGCTTTCCGGTTTCTTCGGCAGCCCTCAGGCGATCCGCGTGCACGGCGGGAATGGCTGTGGTCTCCGGCAATGTCATGCCAAGCGCTTCAGCGATGATCGCCATGGTGCTGGCCGTGCCCATGACGGCGCAGGTTCCCGTCGTGACCGCCAGTCTTCCTTCGATTTGGGAAATCTCTTCGCCATCGATCTTTCCAGCCCGGTATTGCGACCAGAAGCGGCGGCAATCAGTGCAGGCACCCAGTCTCTCGCCTTTGTGCCTGCCAGTCATCATTGCGCCACCGACCAGCATGACCGAAGGCTTGTTGGCGGATATAGCGCCCATCAACAGAGCAGGGACGGTTTTGTCGCACCCTCCCATGAGGACTACTGAATCCATCGGCTGCGCCCGGATCATTTCTTCGACATCCATGGCCATGAGATTGCGGAACATCATGCTGGTCGGTTGCAGAAAGACCTCGCCCAGCGAAATGACCGGAAACATGATGGGCAACGCACCGTTGGCCAATACACCGCGTTTCACCGCTTCGAGCAATTCAGGAAAGTGCCGGTGGCAATTGTTGAAACCGCTCTCGGTGTAGCAAATCCCCACAATGGGTTTGCCCAACGCCTCATCGGTATAGCCCATGGATTTTGCAAATGACCGCCTCAGATACAGCGCAAAGTCGGGATCGCCATAATTGGTGAGCCCGCTGCCAAGACCTTTGGCGTCGTTGTTTGCCATCAGGACGCCTGTGCAATCAGTTTGTGGCGGATATACTTCGGTTCCAGATAGTCGCGGATACCCAGGGCCCCGCCCTCACGCCCAAAGCCGCTCTCCTTCATCCCACCAAAAGGGGCCTCTGCAGTGGCGATCAACATTTCGTTGATGCCAACCATGCCGGTTTCCAGGCGTTCTGCGGTGGATTGGGCCAGCATGGCGTCGTTGGAAAAAACATAGCCCGCCAACCCAAATGGCAGCGCGTTGGCGCGTGCAACGACCTCATCTGTGTTGGTGAAGCTGGTGATAGGAGCAATCGGCGCAAAAGGCTCTTCGTGCATAATGCGGGCATCGTCTGGCACGTCGCTCAGGACAGTGGGCTCAAGAAAATGACCTTTGTTGAGATGGGCTGGCCTTCTGCCACCGCTCAGGAGCTTTGCCCTCTTGGCGAGGGCATCCGCAACGAGCTCCTCGGCGCCGTGGAGTCCTCGTGCGCGGATCATCGGCCCCATGGATGTCTTTTCATCCAGACCATCACCCACAACAAGCGTCTTGGCGAAATCCGCAAAGGCATTTTGGAATGCCTCAATAATAGATTCATGAACATAAAAGCGCGAGGGCGAAATACACACTTGCCCGCAATTGCGAAACTTTGCTGCGGCGGTTGCACGCGCGGCCATGACAGGATCGGCGTCATGATGGACGATCACTGGCGCGTGGCCACCGAGTTCCATGGAAACACGCTTCATGCCATCCGCACATTGACGAAGGATGGATTTACCCACGGTCACTGAACCAGTGAGGGAGACTTTCCGCACGATTGGTGAAGCGATCAGTTTCTCCGACAGATTTTTTGCAGGGCCAGTCAGGACAGTGACTGCGCCTGGTGTTATTCCGGCATCGACAAGGCATTGCACAAGTGCAAAGCAGGTGCCTGGTGCTTCCGATGCAGGTCGGGCGATAACGGAGCAACCTGCAGCCAACGCGGCAGCAATTTTGCGCGCAGGCAGCAACGCTGGGAAATTCCATGCTGAAAGAGACAGGCACACACCGACGGGTTGGAAAAGTACTGTCATCCGCTGGTCAACCGCGCGCCCCGGAATGGTTTGACCGTAGACCCGTTTGGCCTCTTCACCATACCATTCGAATTGATCGGCGGCGGCGTTGGTCTCGCCGCGTGCTTCTGCCAAAGGCTTGCCGGTCTCAGTGCTCATCATCCTGGCAATGACTTCGACGCGTTCGCGGATCAGGTCGGAGGCTTTTCGCATGATTTTGGCGCGGTTCCATGCTGGCACTTCACGCCATGTTGTGAAGCCCGATGCGGCACTTCTGAGGGCCCGCGCGATATCATCGTCTGTGGCCATTGGGATATGGCCAATCACATCCTCTGAGACCGGACTGAAAACCGCCATGGTTCCTTGATCTGAGGATGTTTGCCACGTGTTGTTGATAAGCAGACCATATTGGCTGTACATGCCGTTCTCCTCAGATGGTTTGGCGTGCATAGATGTCTTGAACCTCACTGCACCAATTTCCGACATTCCATTGCCCATAGGCACCCATTCCGTTGGCGGAATCTGCGCCGTAATAGACCGGAACATGGATGACTGAGAGACCGGGAAAATCATGGGCCTGGGTGAGGGCGCTTTGCAATTCATTCACGCTGGTCCCGCCCCAAACAGCATTGACACCTTTGACTGCAGAAGCCAGCCGAACATAGTCAACTTCCACCATGTCATTGGTGCGGTATTCCACGGCATACTGGGCCAACTGCAACGCGCTGATTGCCGCCATGCGCCTGTTGTCAAATATCACGATGGTGCCGCGCACTCCGTGTTGAACCGCATCAATCAGCACTTGTGGCGACATCATGAAAGAGCCGTCGCCCGTGAAAGCGATTGCGTAGCGTGGCATGGTGGCCATGGCACCAGCCAGTATCGCGCTCACCGCAAAGCCCATATAGGAGGCGCCTGACTCCGTAATCGTTTCAAACGGTGAATCGTCTTTGACGATCTGAAATCCATTGGCCTGAACGTCGCCCGCATCGAAAAGTTTCAGAATGTCATGACGCTTGCAGAAGTTTGCCACAGTCGCAATTGCTGTAGGCTGTGCCAGAACAGGTCTCTGCCAGACCCCATCAAAAAGGGGAGCAGCGCTGCATTGCTGTTCGCGGAAAGCCATCCAGGATTCCTTGCTTGCCCTACAGGACTGAAGCCAACTGGTCCGCTCCGGCACCTTGTGTGAAACGAGCATCTTTGTCAGTACTGAAACAATCATGCCAATGTCGCCAAGCAGAGGCGTCGTTTCGTTATAATGCAGAGCATCTTCGAGGTCGGCATTGATGTTGATGACGTGTTTGACTTTGGGATAGCCAATTCCTGAGCAATCGCTCTGGCACACTGCCCGGGTGCCAATTGCAATTAACAATTCGGCCTCTGCCATGGCGTGATTGCCGCTGATCGAACCTTTGGAGCCACCGACATGCATGTTGAGCGGATGTGCATCGGGAAGGACCCCGGTTGATCCCGGACTGAGGACAACCGGGATGTTTGCAGCCTCTGCAAAATCCCTTAGTGCAGAAGAATGTTTGCGCGTACCGCCCCCCGCTTTGATGATCACTCGATCAAACGAACAGATGAGTTTTACAGCCTCTGACAATTGGGTTTGACCGGCACCAGATGCTGGCGGCGAGGCAACGCGTTCGGGCAAGGCCGCCAGGTTGACCAACACAGTCTGCGGCTGTGTGTTGATCGGCAACAATAGAAAAAAGGGTGCCGCTTTGGTCGGGTCGAACACATTGGCTCGTCCCCGCCGCATCGCCTCACGCAAGGCTTCCGGCGTATGCAGCACATAAGACTGACCCATCAGTGCCGTGATCTGTCCGTAGAGGCCTTGCTGGCGCTTAGGTATCTGCTGCATGTTGTAGCCTTCGCCATGCGTCGTCTCATCGCCATAGATATGATAGACACCAATCCCATTTGAGGCGGCAACCAAAGATCCCGCCATGGCTTGCAAGGCGCCTGGGCCGATTGAAGTGACCACGGCGCAAGGGACGTCATAAATCCAGCGCAGTGCTGTGGCCGCGTGGGCCATTTCAGTTTCGTGGCGAAATTGGAAACAGCGAAGCAGGCCGTGGCTTTCATAAACGCGAATGACATCGGCCAAGGCAGTCGAACCGTGCCCAAAAATAGCAAGAAATGTCGAGACACCCTGGCGCAGCAATCCAAGGATCACACCTTCGGCCAAAGTCACCTCTAGTGCTTCGGAGAATGCGCCTTGGACCAGAGCCTGGTTCAACCCGCCACAGGCAGCGATCGCTCTGGCTCGGTCATCAATCGCGTTGTCGGGGTGGTCCGAAGGGGAGGGAGGTGCCATCATCGGATACTCACAACTGTACGGCGCGGCCAAGCTTGGCAGATTGCTCGGCGGCAGAAGCAAAGTGAAGGATTTCTCGACCTTCTTCGCCGGTGAGTTTGAACGGCAGCCCTTCGCGCAGGGCCTTCAGGTGATAACGGGTGGAATGAATGAAGCTCCACTCCCAGCCTGTATCCATCAGCGTGTAGGCGGTCATCACGCCATCACGATAGAGTTGGACCGGTGGTGTTTCGCCAAGCTTGCCGTGTCCCTGGTTGATCCAGATGATGCCCTTGGTTCCCGTTATTTCAACTCGGTCATCCTGGGCGTAGTGCTTGGTTTCGATCAACAAGTCTGGAGAATAAACAATTTCCAGATTGCCATAGCGGTTGCCTGGGAAGCGAAACGAAATCATCGCCGGGGCGTCAAACACAAAGCCATCGGCGGCCGTGGTGTGGGAAATCCAAGAATGGACTTCTTCGGCAGCGCCCATGAAATGCCAGGCCAAAGCAAATTTGTGATGACCATCGTCAAAAACCAGCGGGCCGCCGCCGGCATGACTTGACTGCTGCCGCCAGGCGGCCGCGCTGGCGGGAATATCCCACATCGTCTTGCTCTTGCCGGGATTGCTCTTGATGCGGATTGTCAAGGGCTCACCGATTGCACCCTGGTCAATCAGCTCCTTGGCTTTCATCACCGGAGGATAGAAAATGAAATTCTCAAATACCTTGAAGGGAACGCCCGCCTGATGGGCCGCATCTATCACTTCATCGGCTTCTGTGACGTTCAGGCACATCGGCTTTTGCAGTGAAACGGCCTTTCCAGCCTCGAAGGCGGCAAGAGCCGCACGCTTGTGCAAATGATGGGGGAGGAGGATTTCGACAAGATCAATGTCTGGCCGCTTCAGCAAGGCTTGCATGTCGTCAGTGATGAAGGGCGCGTCCAAGCCCCAAGTCTTTGCTCGGCCCATGGCGATCTCGGGATTCTGGTCGCACAAGGCTACAATTTCGGCCTTGGGGTCCTTGATATATTCCAGGGCATGGAGGTCTGAAATTCGCCCGGTGCCGATGAATCCGACACGGATTTTATCATAGATCTTCTTCATCAGCTTTCTTCCATGCGATTTTTTTTGTCGATACTGCTGCTGCGAAGCAGCAGCATGCCGAGTTCGGCCAGCCGTTCCGGGTTGTTTCGGGCAACGGGTCCAGAAAGGCCGATGGCCGCCGCCATGTGTCCGTCGGCATCATAGATCGGCGCTGCAACACAGCTTACACCTTCGGAGAATTCTTCGTTGTCGATTGAATAGCCACGTTTGCGGGTGAGTGCGATTTCCGCAGCAAGTTCATCAGATGTACAGATGGTCTTGGCGGTAAATCGTTCGAGCTTGCCAAAATCAGTCACATCGCCAAAGGCCAGAAATGCTTTTCCCAAGGCGGTGCAATGAAGGGGAGCAAGCGAGCCAATCGGATGATCAACTTTCAGAGGCAAAGGCGACGCAATCTTGTCGATGTACCAAACCTTGCTGCCAACCAGCACGGCCATATGGGCGCATTCACGCGTGGCATCTACCAGTTTGGCCAGCATGTCATGAAACTTTTCACGACGTTCGATGACATCTTCGAGTTCCGAGCGCCGAGGGCGGAACATCTTGGGTCCTGGGGCATAGCGCCGACCATCAATCTGCTGGCCATAGCCTGAAGCAACAAGCGTGCGCAGGATGTGCGACGCATTGGATTTGTCAACGCCGAGATGGCCGGCGACATCGGTCAGCCGGGCAGCACTGGGCTGCGTCGCCAGATAGTCGAGTGCTTCAAGCCCGCGGGCCAGTGATTTCAAGAGTCGCATGGTCGGTTCCTCCAATAACCCGACGAGTATAACATATGGCAACATAAAGTAAAGCATAGGGCAACAAATTTGTCTTTCTGTTTGATATTTGGCAGTGATGGCTCAAAAAATAGCCTTGTGCAAGAAAATAATTGACAATCTGGCAAATATGGAATGTGACTGGCACGAAGTTGCTTGAAAATATTTAACATATGGCAACAACACAGTTTTTGGGAGAACGATGATGTTGAAATTGAATCGCAGACTTCTACTGGCCGGTGGCGCAGCAATGACCATGGCTGGGGCCTTTGCGGGGCGCGCACTCGCAGCCGGTGAAGTGACGGTGAGCCACTATTTCACTGGAGATCTTGGCCTCAAGGGCATTCAGGAGATTTTCAAGAAGTTCACCGCCGCCAAGGGCATTGACGTCAAAGACAGTCCAATTGGACATGAAGATTTCAAGACCGGAATTTTGGTGCGCGCGGCTGGCAAGAACCTGCCCGACGTGTTCAGCTATTGGGCCGGTGCACGCACGCAATTTGTCGTGGACTCAGGCAATCTCCATCCGATCGACGAGGCTTGGGCGGCAGCTGGACTTGATGGCATCATCGCAAAGTCGGTGGCCGATGGCGCCACGATGTATAATGGCAAACGCTATCTCGTTCCCTTCGGATATCACTATGCCGGCATGTTCTACAGCAAGAAGGCCATGGCCAAGGCGGGAATCACCTCATTTCCTGGCACCTGGGATGAATTCAAGGCTTTCTGTGCGAAATTGAAGGCAGCTGGCGTTGCCCCCATTGCACTGGGCTCCAAGAACCGTTGGCCAGCACAATTCTGGTTTGACTATCTTGTCTTGCGTACCGCTGGTCCCGACTATCGCGCGAAGCTGATGGCTGGCAAGGCCTCCTACACCGATCCCGAAGTCAAAAAGGCTTTGGGCATGTGGAAAGAGTTGATCGACGCTGGCTATTTCGTAGCCAATGCCAACGCCGATGATTGGACAGATGCCGCAGACAAAGTGGCACATGGCGATGCTGGAATAACGCTGATGGGCACCTGGATTACCGGCTACTGGAACGGCAACGGCTTGAAGCCGGGTGATGACTACGACTTCTTCGAGTTCCCGGTCATCAATCCCGATGTGCCCAAAGCCGTTGTGGGTCCTGTGGATGGACTGGTCATTTCGGCCAATGCGGCAAACGTGAAAGGTGCCGAGGAATTAATCACTTTCCTGGTTTCCGATACGGGCGTGCAAGGCGATTGGGCAAAGATCCAGGGCGCATTGTCGGCCAACACCAAGGTCGATCCCGCAATCTATACGCCAGTGATGAAAAAGGCTTTGGACACGATCAACGCTGCCAAGGCTTTTGCCTTCAACTACGATCTTGCCACACCGCCGCCAGTGGCAGAAGTGGGCTTGTCGATGTTTGCAAAATTCATGGATAATCCTGCAGGCTATGAAGCCTTGCTCGATGAGAGCCAGAAAGCTGCAGCCGAGGCATTCAAAAAGTAACCGGTGGGCCACAATTGAGCCCGCAAAGAAATCTGGAATAGATTACAGTAGGGGAAGGGAAGTTTTCCTTCCCCTTTTCGAGGAAGTTGTCGGCAATGGCGGGTCACTCCAACATCTGGCGCCTGCTGTTTTTGGCGCCACCTTTGGCCATATTCGGAATCATCGTGATCTGGCCGTTGCTGGATTCATTTTTCTATGCCTTCACGAACTGGAACGGCTTTGATCCGAACTACAAATTTGTTGGCCTGGCAAACTTCGCTAAAATCTCTTCGGACCCGTTGTTTCTTGGTGCCGCGTTCAACACGATCATCTGGATCATTGCGGCAATCCTGCTGCCGACCCTGATCGGCCTGGCACTTGCTCTTCTTCTCGATTCTCGCGTGAAGGGCGCCAACGTTTTCAAATCGATTTTCTATTTGCCCATTTGTCTCTCGGCCATTGTGGTGGGACAAATCTGGACATGGATTTATCAACCCGACTGGGGACTACTCAACAGCGCCTTGGGGGCAATGCTCGGCGAAAAAGTCACCTATGCCTGGATAGCCAAACCGGCCAGTGCACTTTTTGCCGTCATCATAGCCTGGTCATGGCAGCAGACGGGGCTGGCGATGGTCATCTTCCTCGCCGGCCTGACTGCCATTCCATCTGACCTCACTGAAGCAGCCGACATCGAAGGGGCCAGCCGTCTGCAGCACATCCGTTACGTGATCCTGCCGCTTCTGCGGCCAGCCACCGTTGTCGTGGTGGCCCTCATGGTCATCAACTCGCTGAAGGGCTTTGACATCCTCTACATTATGACGGGGGGAGGCCCCTTCAACAGCTCCGACACTCTCGCCATGCACATGTATAACGAGTCATTCAAAAAATATTTCATGGGTTATGGCAGTGCTATCTCCGTTGTCCTTTTCCTGATCACGCTCACAGTGATTGTGATCTATTTCAGGCAGCTTAAAAAAGTGGATGAAATCTATGACTGATGTCACAGGTCATATGTCCAACGAAACTTCCATGCGCCAGGTTACAATTTTTCTTTGCCTGATTGTGCTCACGGTAATGTTTCTGCTTCCGGTTTTTGGTGTGCTTCTGAGCTCGATCAAGACCACACAGGAAATTTCGCAGGGTGAGCTTTGGCTCTGGCCTTCAGCGTTCTATCTTGGAAACTATGTCGAGGCCCTGTCCAACCCGGCCGTGCAAACCTATTTCCTGAACACCCTGCTGATCACGGTGCCCGCCACCATTGCCTCCATTACACTTGGCATTCTTGGCGGCTACGTTTTTTCAAAGCTGCCATTCAAGGGCAGCAATCTCATTTTCCTGGTTGTTGTGTCGGGCATGTTCTTTCCACCACAAGTCATCCTCATCCCATTGTTCAAACTCTTCAATACGCTGGGCCTTCTGGATACGCTGTGGCCGATGATCATCGTTCATACCGGCATGGGCATTCCGATTTGCACGTTGCTGATGCGCAACTTTTTTGCTGGTGTGCCAAACGCCTTGCGCGAAGCAGCCATTCTCGAAGGCAGCAGTGAACTGCATTTCCTGCTTCGTGTGGCGCTTCCGCTAAGCCTGCCAGCCATCGCCGTTCTTGCAACCTTGCAATTCACCTGGATTTGGAACGACTTCCTGTGGCCGCTGATTTTCACCCAAAGTGACGACAAGCGCACGATCATGCTCGGCATCGCATTTCTCAAAGGTCAATATTCCGTCGCCTGGGGCATTCAAGGAGCGTTGTCCCTGGTCGCAAGCCTTCCCACACTACTCATATTTTTGTTTTTTCAGCGCTACTTCATCAAGGGCATGACGATGGGCGCGGTCAAAGGATAAGGACTGAACACCATTATGGCCGCAGTTGAACTCTCTGGCGTCAAGAAATCCTTCGGTACGGTGAGCATCCTCCAAGGGATCGATCTTACCGTGAACCACGGTGAATTTGTGGTTTTCGTTGGTCCATCCGGCTGTGGAAAATCCACTTTGCTCCGGCTGATTGCCGGACTTGAGACGGTGAGTACCGGAACTATCAAAATTGGTGGAGAGGATGTGACCAGCAAAGCTCCGGCCAAGCGCGGTGTGGCGATGGTCTTTCAGTCCTATGCCTTGTTTCCGCACATGACTGTGGCTGAGAATATTTCGTTCGGCTTGCGGCTTGCGGGGCAACCGCGCGCGGAGATTGACCGTCAGGTCAATCGTGTGGCCGAAACACTTCAGCTTACGCCGCTTTTGCAGCGGCGCCCCAAGCAGCTTTCGGGCGGGCAGCGCCAGCGTGTCGCAATCGGACGCGCCATTATCCGCGATCCGAAAGTGTTTTTGTTTGATGAACCCTTGTCGAACCTTGATGCAGCACTGAGAAGCCAGATGCGAATTGAACTCGCCAAGCTCCATGAAGATTTACAGGCGACCATGATCTATGTCACCCATGATCAGGTTGAAGCCATGACGTTGGCTGATCGCATTGTCGTTCTGAACGGCGGAAAGATTGAACAGGTTGGGACGCCGATGGAGCTCTATGCCAAGCCGCAAAATCGGTTTGTGGCGGGGTTTATTGGTTCACCAAAGATGAACTTCATCACAGGCAAGCATGTTCAAAAGGGCAAGCAGGAGTCAGTGCAATTGGCGGAAGCGGTTTTTCCCATCACCGTCACTGGAAATAAAATCGAAGGCAAAAGCGTCTCGCTTGGATTTCGCCCGGAAGATATTTCTTTGGATAAAACCGGTCGCGTGGCGCTTGGCAATGGCAGTCTTGTTGTTCAGGAAAGATTGGGAAGCGAAACACTTGGGTACTATCAATTTAACGGAATGGAAGATCTGCTGGTCATGAAACATGATCGCTCTGCAAATTTGAAACGTGGAAAACCAGTCATGATCTACGCAAAACCTGAAGCCGCTCATTTATTCAATGACAAAGGTTGGCGCATTGACTGATTCTTAGATCCGGTTGGAACTGTACTTGCTCCTCCAATCTTCAATGGCGTGTGCAGCTTGCTTCAACAATAGTCTCTCACTGTGTCTGGTACAAAATATCGGGCAGGCCAAGCCGACTTAGAACGGCGCAAGGGCTTACCTACTTCCTCCAAGTCGCGGATGTGGAGGTCGATCACATCTGCCAAGGTCTGAATCTGACGCAAGGACGCAGACGCAGGCGCGAGACCCTGGTCAATTGTTCTCTCTGCCTCAAGGGCTCAGCTTTCGGCATCTGAACGACGCTTGAACGTATTGCTGACATAGTTATTCTTGCGGCGAACCTGGACACGCCAATTTCCAGAGGGCAGTTTTGTGATCACGGACATTCGTGTGCACCCCGTCTTGAAATTGTGCGCACATTATGTGCAGTGAGTGATAGAAATAAGTGGATGTGTCCAGAATTTAAGGGGAATTGAACTGCACACGCCGCGGTAAATTCCTAAATAAGTATGCAGGTAATATATTGAATTACAAGGATAAAACTTTCGCCGTGGCACCCATGATGGATTGGACTGATCGGCATTGCCGGGCTTTCCACCGGGTATTTTCGCGTCATGCTGTGCTCTATACAGAGATGGTGACGGGGCTTGCTGTGAAGCATGGCGACCGGCAGAAGCTTTTGGGGTTTGACCCGGTTGAGCAGCCCGTTGTGCTGCAGCTGGGTGGCAGCGACCCATTGATTTTGGCTGAGGCTTCAAAAATTGGGGAGGATTTTGGCTATGCCGAAATCAACCTGAATGTGGGCTGCCCGTCTGACCGTGTGCAGGGTGGGCATTTTGGCGCTTGCCTGATGGCTGAACCCAAACTGGTTGCCGATTGCGTTTCGGCGATGCAGGCGGCAGTCAAAATTCCAGTCACTGTGAAATGCCGGATTGGCATTGATGATCAGGACGAAGAACGGGGACTGAGCGATTTTGTTGGTCGGGTGAGTGATGCAGGCGCGAAAAGCTTTATAGTTCATGCGCGCAAAGCGTGGCTGCAGGGATTATCGCCGAAGGAGAATCGTGAAATTCCACCGCTAAATTATGACCGTGTGCATCGTTTGAAAAACGAGTTTCCGGAACTCCAGATCAGCATCAATGGCGGATTGGAAAATCTGGATCAGGCCATGCCGCATCTTGCGCAGCTGGATGGTGTGATGTTGGGTCGTTCTGCCTATCACAACCCGTGGATCTTGAGCGGCGTTGATGAGGCACTTGATTTTGGCGCTGGACCTGTTTTGACGCGGCGCGATGTTGTTGCGCAGTATATGCCTTATGTTGATGCCCAACTTGCGCAGGGAGTTCCGTTGCACCGGATCACCCGGCATATGCTCGGGCTTTATCATGCCCAACCGGGCGGGCGCATCTGGCGGCAAATTCTGACGGTAGTGGGTGCGAAAGCGGGGGCAGGCGCGTCAGTTATCTTGCAGGCTCTGGCCGCCGTTGAGGCACAGGCTTTGCGGCAGGCCGAAGCGGCTTAGGGATCAGATCGTAGACGGCATTGGCGCGCGTCTGTGCACAAGTGCACACATCTTGAGCGAGATTATGAAACGCTTTCGGTCTTTTCTGCGAGCCGACTTGCGCGGCCACCACGGCGTTTCTTGCGCAAGGTCAAGGTTGAAACCCGCGTTGGCAATTCGATCATGATTTCATGACGTGCGGCAGCGCCCATGCCAAGCCAGCCTGCAATCTCATCGCGCGTGCGGCCACAGCCGATGCAGAACTGGGTTTCGGGATCGACAACACATATCTTTACGCACGGAGTTTCGATGTCTGGAAAGTTTGGGTTGTCCATGGCCTGATTTTGAAATGAAAAGGCCGGGGCCCATGCCCCGGCACCGCCGCCTTGTGGCAAAAATCCGTCAGTTCTTCAAGGTGAGAACGCCATCTTCCGATTTAAAGCTGGAAAGCTTGGACAAAAAGCTCATGCCGAGCAACGTTCCTTTGAGTGCGCCTTCGGGCAACACCATGGCGTCGACGTCATCCACGCGAACGTTGTCGATTTCCACACGGTTGAGTTTCACGCGCGCAGCGTTAACTTGGCCGTTGGCAGTAGAAACGGGGATCTTGTAGTCGAGGTTGCTGGGATGAAGGCCAGCGCGTTCGGCGTCTTCAAAACTCAGCGCGACAACGCTGGCGCCAGTATCAACCAAAACATTGATGTCGGTGTTGTTGATTGCGGCCTTGACGAAATAATGCCCGCCTTCGCCAGACTTCAGTTCAGTCATTGACATCAACTGAATGGTCAGAGCCGGCTTTGTTGGCATCAAGCTCGGAAAGCCAGCGCTTGCCGTGAGCAACAAAGCCAAAATGACGCTTGGGAGCGAACCTGATTGACGCATGACAATTCCCCTGTGTTGGCTGTGAGCTTAACGGTCAACAGGGTGAACAAAGGTTGATGGCGACAGAAATCCTGTGGCCAGGGTTAACCGATTATTGCTGCGAAGGCCGTGAGGATACCGAGTTCGGTCAGCACTTGGGTTGCGCCACAAATATCGCCGGTCTGGCCACCAAGGAGTCTCCCGGCCAAGGCACGGATGAGGCCGGTTATTGCTGTGGCAATGGCAATGGCAATGATGCCCGCTTCGGGCCTGCCCAATTGCAGGCCAGCACCGATAACCAACGCTCCACCTGTAAGGATCGCAAAGAAGGCAGTTCCACGGCTTGGCCTTCCAGCCATCGCGGACAAGCCGTCGCGGCGCGCAGGGCGCGAGGCCCACAACAGGTCAACAACCATGGCCCGGGAGAATGCGCCGCCTGCGGCCATCACCGTCAGAAATTCAATCGCTGGCAATGATGCCAGGTTTTGGAACAAGGCAACGCGAACCAGAAGTGCAAGAAAAAGCGCGCTGGCGCCGTAAGTTCCGATGCGGCTATCGCGCATGATTTCCAAGCGGGCCTCACGGCTATTGCCGCCGAACAGCCCGTCGGCGGAGTCCGCCAACCCGTCTTCATGCAAGGCACCCGTGATCGCGAGGCCCAGAGTTACGGCAATTGTCGCCGCAACCAGCGTTGGAATATGTAGATAGTGCAGGCCCAAAAATGCCAAGGGGGCACCGAGGGCAAGCAAGGCACCAGCAACGCTGAAAAAGCGCATGGCTTGCGACAGGGGCACAGGGTCGATGGTGCGGCTGAAGGGAATTGGCAGGCGAGACAAGAACTGCAGACTTACCAAAAGTTCAGCAAATGGACGAAACCGCCCTGTTACTGTTTCCTGTTCTGGAAGATTGTCGCTCATGGCTTTATTTTGTCTTGTGTTCAGCGGACATCCCTTAGGCTATCAGCAATCTGTTGTCAGCCCTTGTCGGTTTGCGCCGTTAATTTGAACTTTCGGAGATCCTATGACCACTGCTTTGCCCTTTGATGACATTCGCGCCCTTTTGAAAACGATGCCCGGACCGAATGAGCATAATCGGGCCGAAGCGCGGAGCCGCGAAGGGCAATTGACCAAGCCGCCCGGCGCCTTGGGTCGTCTGGAAGATGTGGCGGAATTCATGTCGGTTTGGCAAAAGCATTATCCGCCACGGGCAGAGCGTGTGGTGGTGGCGGTGTTTGCCGGCAACCATGGTGTGGTGGCGCAGGGCGTTGCCGCATATCCGCAAGCCGTGACCGCCCAGATGGTCGCCAATTTCCAGGGGGGCGGAGCCGCCGTCAACCAGATCTGCAAGACGTTTGATCTGGGATTGAAAGTTTTTGAACTGGCGCTCGAAGTTCCCACCGAAGACATTACGCAAGCGCCAGCCATGACCGAGAAAGACTGCGCGGCCACGTTTGCCTATGGCATGGAGGCCATCGCTGGCGGATGTGATCTCTTGTGCATTGGCGAAATGGGGATTGGCAATACGACGATTGCGGCAGCACTGGCGCATGGGCTTTTTGGTGGCAAACCCGAAGACTGGGTGGGCCCAGGCACCGGCGTTGACGCAGAAGGTGTCAAGCGGAAGGCCGATGCTGTGGGGCGCGCGGTCAAATTGCACGGCGCACATCTCAATGATCCTTTGGAAGTGTTGCGGCGTTTGGGTGGGCGCGAACTTGCCGCGATGGCGGGTGCTATTCTGGCCGCACGCATGGAGGGCGTTCCCGTGCTGATTGATGGCTATGTGGCAACGGCTGCAGCGGCGGTGCTTTACAAGGCTGATCCCTCGGCTTTGGATCATTGCATCGCGGGGCATCGCTCGGCGGAACCGGCGCATCGATTGTTACTTGAAAAGATCAACAAGGTGCCACTGCTTGATTTGGGTATGCGACTTGGTGAAGGATCAGGCGCTGCTTTGGCCGCGGCAATCGTGAAGGCCGCTGTCAATTGTCACAACAATATGGCGACATTTTCCAGTGCGGGAGTTGCCAACAAAGACTGATCAGCCGGTGATGGAGATCAGGCGGCGCTGCGAGTCACTTTGAACGGTGGCCGGGGCCTGTAGTTCTCCGCGTGGGCCTGACAGAACGCGCTTTGCAGGGAATTCGCAAACCACTTCGGTACCATTTCCGGGCGTGCTCTTGATCGTGACACTTCCTTCATGAAGCTCCATGATGCCTTTGACGATGGAAAGGCCCAGGCCTGCGCCATCGACGGCCTTCTTGGTGGCGAGGCTGCCTCGTGTGAAGGCTGACATGGCCTGTTCAATTTCTTCAGCGGGAATGCCGGGGCCATTGTCTTTGATGCTCAATTCAACAGAGCCGTTGTTGCCGCGCCTTGCGGCCACGACAACGTGACCACGGTTTGGCGTGAACTTGACCGCATTGTTGACGAGATTGATGATGACCTGACCCACGGCACGGCTATCACCCAAAATCCGCGGTGTGCTGTCGGCAACCTGGATTTCGATATTGATCGCTTTGGCCGCAGCCGATTTTTCTAGCAGGCGAACAGCGCTGTCGAAAGCTTCACGAAGTGCTATTGGTTCCTCGCGGAATTCGCGGCGGCCCGCCTCGATACGCGAGAGATCAAGAATATCGTTGATCAACGTCAGCAGATAACGGCCCGAGCTATGAATGTCGCCCGCATAGTCTTTGTAGGTGTTGTTGGACAAAGGTCCAAACATCTCGCGTTCCAGCACTTCGGAGAATCCGAGGATGGCGTTCAAAGGTGTTCGAAGTTCATGGCTCATGTTGGCCAGGAAGGCTGATTTGGCGTGATTTGCCGTATCGGCCTTGTGCTTTTCGGATTCGGCATGGTCGCGCGCGAGTTTCAGTTCGGCAATCAGAACATCCTTCTGGCCGCGAAAGATGATCATGTCGCGGGCTGTTTCCTGCAATTGCCGGGCAATGAACAGGAAGAATACTTCCAGCGTGATGATAATGCCTGCCAAAGCGAAATAGACGGGCTCGCCCTGGGCTACGCAACGCAAGGCAATGCCAATGGTGATGACGCCTGTGCCTGCAATCAATACCGGCATGAAATTTGAGACGATGAGGAAGCGGACAGCGCTCACTGCCATTATTGCGGCGAGGAGGAAGGACCCCTCCGTGCCATCACTGTTCGGCCAGAACAAAAACAGGGGCACAACCCAGAATGTTCCAAGCATCAGTTCGGAGGCCGACATCATGCCGATCCAGTCGCGCTGCTCTTCAAGAGTACGCTCCTGCTGGAAATAATAACGGCACATGAAAATTTGCATGGCGTTGCAGCCAATGGCACCAACCATCCAGGCCAGGACGACAAATACGGGAGTCCACAGCATCGCAGTCACACCCATCAACACGGCCAAGATTGGCATGGTGGGCGCAACATGCATCTGGTTGCGGAGGAACATCTGCAAGAGGTCGCCCTGCCAGGGTGTACCCTGTTCGCTGGGGAGCGATTGCTCAAAATTACCACTGCGCAAGGCAGCGGTTGCCTTGGCTGGATAATCCTGGTGGCGGGAGATTGTTGCGCTGTCTTGGGCCGAAGACATGGGTATTCCTGAATTTGTTACTCTCGCCAAAGTCGCACAAAACCTTTAAGCGGCGCTTGGGGAAAAGGGTAAAGATTGAGACAACGACCAGCGGTTCTTGGTTAGCGATTGGCAAATATTGGATGGATATTGGAATGAGTGAAATTACAAGCGAGCAGATTCTTGAGGCCTTGAAGCGCATTGCAGCGCCTGATGGGCGGGGCAATATTGTCAGTGCCGGGTTGGTGAGTGACATTGCAATTACCGGTGGAAACGTGATGTTTGCCCTCAATGCCGATCCCGCCCGCATGGCTGCCATGGAGCAATTGCAGGCTTTTGTGCAAAAGACCGTGCAAGCCTTGCCCGGTGTCACCAAGGCCACCGTGGTGCTGACTGCTGAACGCGCACCGGCAAAGGCACCCGCTTCCCCGCCCCAACGGCAAGGAGCGGTTGATGGCATCAAGCATCTGATTGCAGTTGCCTCGGGCAAGGGGGGCGTTGGCAAATCCACCACCGCCATTAACCTTGCTTTGGCATTGAAGGCGATTGGCCACACGGTCTGCGTGCTGGATGCTGATGTTTATGGTCCCTCGATGCCAAAGCTGTTTGGCCTCACGGGAAAACCATTACAAAGTGACGCCGCTGGCAAACGCATGAAGCCGATGGAGCGTTTTGGCATCGAGGTATCATCCATCGGGTTTCTCGTTGAAGAAGACACGCCGATGATCTGGCGGGGGCCGATGGTGATGTCGGCACTCACACAATTGTTGCGCGAAGTTGAATGGTCTCCAGCTGACATCATGGTGATTGATATGCCGCCGGGTACAGGTGACGCGCAGTTGACGCTGGCACAACAGACGCCGCTTTCGGGAGCGGTCATTGTTTCAACGCCGCAGGATCTTGCTTTGATTGATGCGCGCAAGGGCCTCAAGATGTTCAACAAGGTCAATGTGCCCATTTTGGGCATCATCGAGAA
>JBDSTO010000114.1:0-11762 GCA_039928255.1 Aestuariivirga sp.
ATGCCGATGTTTTCAAGGGTGACAAGAACTGGCGCGCCGTAACCACCAGCAAGGGCGAAACCTATGTCTGGGACAACACATCGACCTATGTGCAAAACCCGCCCTATTTCCAGGGCATCCAGAAAACCCCAAAACCTGTGATCGACATCAAGGGTGCCCGCATCCTTGGCCTCTTTGGCGACAAGATCACCACTGATCACATCTCGCCTGCGGGCTCGATCAAGGCGGCCTCGCCCGCTGGCAAATACCTCACCGACAATGGTGTGAAGCCCATTGACTTCAACCAATATGGAACGCGACGCGGCAACCACGAAGTGATGATGCGCGGCACCTTCGCCAACATTCGCATCAAGAACCACATGGTCAAAGGCCCGGATGGTAATGTGAAGGAAGGTGGCTTCACGCTCTATCAGCCTTCCGGTCTTGAAATGGCCATCTATGATGCTGCCATGCTCTACAAAAAAGACAATGTGCCGCTCGTCGTCTTCGCGGGCGTTGAATATGGCAATGGTTCATCGCGTGACTGGGCCGCCAAAGGCACCAACCTGCTTGGTGTTCGCGCCGTCGTTGCGCAGAGCTTTGAACGCATCCATCGTTCAAATCTTGTTGGCATGGGTGTGGTGCCACTCCAGTTCATGGAAGGGCAAAACTGGGAGTCGCTTGGCCTCAAAGGCGATGAGACCATCGCCATCAAGGGTCTTGCTGACGGCTTAAAGCCCCGCGAAACTATGACCGTGGAAGTCACGCGTGGCGATGACACCAAGGCCACGTTCTCAGTTCTCTGCCGCATCGATACGCTCGATGAGATTGATTACTACAAGAACGGCGGCATCCTGCAGTATGTCTTGAGGAACCTCGCGAAGGCATCGTAGCGCACGCGACAGACTTGAGCAAAATTGAAATGGGCCTATGCTGAAACCTTAGAAAAAAGGGAGAAAGCAAATGGCCTATTTTGATTTCATGGTGGTTCCGGTTCCAAAAGCCAAACTTGCAGCTTATCGCTCACTCGTGAAGAAAGGTGCTGCGGCCTGGAAGCGTTGCGGTGCGCTGGCCTATGTTGAAGCCGTCGCTGATGATGTGAAGCCCGGCAAGACGACATCTTTTCCGCAGTCAGTGAAGCTTAAACCGAGCGAAACCGTGGTCTGCGCCTATATCATTTTTGAATCGAAGGCCCACCGCAACAAGGTCTGGAAGAAGATCATGCAGGATCCTTTCATGACGGAATTCGACATGAAGCAGATGCCCTTTGATGGCAAGCGCATGTTTTTTGGCGGTTTCAAGCAACTGGGCGGCTTCTAGCCCCTTCACCCAAGCGTGATTTGAAGGTGTTCGAAGGAACCTCCATTTTAACATCATGGAAAACAATCGAACACTGTCACGCCGCAGCGCCTTGAGCCTGTTGGGAGCCGCCGCCGCCCTGCCATTCACCTCAATCGGGGCCAGTGCCGCAACCGCTCCTGTGCTGGTCGAGCTCTTCACCAGCCAGGGCTGCAGCTCTTGCCCGCCCGCCGATAAACTGGCCGCCAAATTCAAATCCATGCCGGGCGTTCACGTCGCATCATTGAATGTGGATTATTGGGATTACTTGGGATGGCACGACACGCTGGCCAAGCCGGAATATACCCAGCGCCAGATGGATTACGCCCATGATCGCGGCGACAATGAAGTCTACACACCACAAATGGTGGTGAACGGTGCCTGGCGCGCGGTGGGCAGTGACAAGTCTGCGGTTGAAACCTTGATTGAGAAAGCACGCGCCAAGCCACTTGCGGCGGATCTTTCTCTGGCCGTTGATGACATGGAAGTCACCATCACCATGGGAAATGGCGCTGCGGTTCCCGAAGCCACGCTGTGGTTGATGGCTCTGGCGCCACATGTGGACGTTAGAATTGATCGCGGCGAAAACACGGGCTCAACGATCGCTTACAGCAATGTGGTGCGCAATCTGGTGCCCGCCGGGATGTGGAACGGCAAATCCAATGTGATCAAGCTTCCGCGCAAGGGCATCTTCACGGCGGATTGCAAATCCTGCATTGCGGTTCTTCAAAAAGGAAAAGTCGGCCCGGTTCTGGGTCTCACCAGTTGGGGCGACACCTCAGCCTGACTTAGCACCCGTTCGTTTGAGCACAAGCAGCGTAATGTCATCGGCCTGTTCAGCACCGCTTGCAAAATGATCGACCGCCGCAAAAACATCTGAAACCACTTGGGCGCTGCCACCCGCTTGCTTGCCAGCAAGGGCAGAAGCCAATGCATCCTCGCCAAATTCTTCATTGCGCGTGTTCATGGCCTCGGTCACGCCATCGGTGAACAGCACCAACATGTCGCCAATTTGCAGCGAGGTTTCAGCCGAGCCCGGCGCTATCTCGCCGTAAAGCCCCATGGGCAGGCCCGTGGCAACCAGGCTTCTCACTTGGCCGCTGCCGTCCAGCAGGTAAGGCGGGTTGTGCCCGCAGTTGCAATAGTCAACGCGGCCCGACTTCAGGTCAACAAGGGCAAAGAACACGGTCGCAAACATGCAGGCCGCATTGTCGCGCGAGAGGATGGCGTTGGCGCGGGCCATGATCGCAGCAACATCACGTTCCTCGCGTGCCGCTGTGCGCAGTGTAGTGATCACCACTGACATGAAAATGCTGGCCGAAATTCCCTTGCCGCAAATGTCACCAATGCAGATGGCCAGCCGATCGGCATCCAACATGAAGTAATCATAGAAATCGCCGCCAACGTCGCGTGCGGGCCGCATGGCAGCGTGAAGATCGATGCGACTTGCCACGACCTTTAAAGCAGCTTGCTTCGGCAAGAATGACTTCTGAATGATAGCCGCACCCGTAAGCTCGTCCTGCTGGCGGCGCTTGTCGGAAATCTGCCTTGCAAACCGTTGAAAGGCAGAAGAAAATTCAGCCAGTTGTGGCGGCGGATGAGCCAGCGCCTCAAGAATGGCGGGGTCAAACTTCCGCTCTTCAAGGGCCGCCAGTGCAGTTGTATAAAGCCCGACAGTTTTGTTGACGGCATCAATCTGCCGGCCAAGTTGGGCAATCACCATAAGCAGCAGTGCGGGATTCCGGGTGCCAATGTCGAGAAGCTGCGCGTCTGATATTTTGACGACAGTTACGTCTGTTGTTGCCCGAATGGTTGCAGTGCGCGGCAAGTTCGCCAATACGCCAATCTCGCCGATAAGCTGGGGTGCATCAATCCTGGCCAGTGTCACCGTGCCGAACTTGTTCTCGGCCAGAACCGAAACACTGCCTGACTTCAGATAATAGGCATGCTCGCTTTTTTCTCCTTGCCGAAGCAGCGCCGCATCAACCGGAAGCACAGTTTCTGGCAGATCAGAAAATATCTCACCAAGCGAAAGTTCGGGTTGGGCCAGTTTCAATGAGAACCTTCCTGTGCAGCGCCAGCGTGAATTCAGGGCTCTGTCGGCTCTTGCATCGGCACCCTTGCAAATTCAAGACTTGTTTCATTTCCAAAACTCGTCCGGCGATAGCTGAGGCCACTGGCAAGCGTCTTGACCAGATGAAGTCCAAGTCCACCGATGGCCATTTCGCCCAAGGGTTGGTCAACGCCATGGCTTTTAGCTGCGGCCACATCAAAAGCCTTGCCGTTGTCTTCAAGACGAAGTTTTACGACGTGGGGTTCAATGGTCAAATCAACCTTCATGGCAATCGACGTGGGATATGAGCTGCCGCTGGGATCATGCCAAAGCCCCCCACCACTGTGGCGCACCACATTGGATGCCAGCTCTTCAAAACAAACCTGAATGGCGTTTGATATGTCATCACTGAGGCCGTTGCTGGAAGACAACTCTTCAATCCAGCCACAGGCCTCAACCAGCCCGGCCATGTCACCCGTGAACTCACGGTGCCACGTCACAGGCGTTTTCGTCACTTGCCCAGATAGGCCAGTGCCTCATCCCTTGTGGTAAAAATCTTGATTGCCTGATCGATGCCACTGCTCTTCAAAACCTTGTCCACATTGGCTTGCGGATTGAGGAGAACAAGATCGCCACCTTTTGCGGCCACAGCCTTGCACGTCATCACCAATGTGCGGATGCCCAATGAGGCCAGGAATGAAACCTCTTCCATATTGACCAAAACCTTTGATTTTTCCTCCGCCACTTTGGCAAAATCATCTTCAATGGCGAAAACGCCTTTGATGTCCATGCGGCCAACAACCTTGATTTCGGTGATGCCACCGGCCAGATCACCAGTGTGAAATTTAGCGAGTTCGTCAGTCATCTTTTTCGTCCTGCTTTTCTGCGACTTATGTTGCCTTGGCGGATGTCCGGTTAATGAAATTTCGATGACAGTAACATGACAGACCCAATTGCCGCTGCCAAGAGGATCAGCTGGCCGCCCAGAGCAACCCGCGCTCCATGATGGTTTTCATCTGCGGCACGTTGAATTCATCCGCCGTGTGACCCAGTGCTGAATAAAAAACGCGGCCCTTGCCATAAACCTTCTTCCAGACAACGGGCATCACAACGCCTTTGACCCATGGTGCATGGTCGGCCACGAAAGTGGTTGTTGCCAAAACCTCGTTGCCTGGGTCTACATGCATGTAATATTGTTCCGATGTGTAATCGAAATCCCCAATGCCCTTCACAATTGGATCATCCGGCTTGGAAATATTCACGCGGTAGTCGATGATGTTGCCGGGATGCGCCACCCACTGGCCACCCACCATGAACTGGTACTCGGTTTCGTTGCGAAATGAATCGCCCATTTGGCCGTGCATGCCCGCAAGCCCGACGCCGCCCCGAACTGCCGCACAAAGATTTTCGACTTCCTCTTTGGCAATCGTGGACATGGTGATCATCGGCACAATCAGATTCAATTTTGCGATACCAGGATCGGCCAAGGCCCCCGTGCCGTTCTCCATGCGCGCTGAAAAATCATGGGCTTCAAGCAATTCCTTGACCACCATGGCGGAGCGCTCTGGCGTGTGGCCTTCCCAGCCACCCCACACGATCAATGCCGATTTTCCCATTTCGCTTCCTCACTTGTAAGGCTAAGTCCGTGTTGTGACGCCAGCCCAATTCAACAGCTTTTGCAAGTCTTTGCCTCATTCCACCCATGTGGTGCAATGGGGCGGGGCAGATGTCTGGAAAATTGGCGGCAAGGTCTTTGCCATACATTTCCCCAAGGGCGACACCTATTCCGGCATTACGTTCAAAACCTCGCCCATGAGTTTCGAAATGTTGAAAACCCAAGAGGGCCTGCGGCCCGCGCCTTATTTCGCCTCGCGCGGAATGAAATGGATCCAATGGACCGGGCCTCAATCCCTCGACGCCAAAGCGCTGAAGCTCTATCTGGAAGCCAGTTACAAGCTGGTTTTCGAAGGCTTGCCCAAGCGCCTCAAAGCCGAACTGGTGCCGCGCTAAAGCCGCCACTGGCTTGTTTCCAAATGAAGTCCCAGTCTGCTAGATTAAACTCAACACAGGAGTTTCCGCCATGAACAAGCCAGAAAAACATTCAGGTTCCGCCGCTTGGGAGCCATCACCCAACAATCTCGAACCCTTCTGGATGGGCTTCACCCCCAACCGCGCCTTCAAGGCCCGCCCGCGCATGATCGCTCGGGCCAAGGACATGCATTATTACGACATGTCAGGCCGCCCCATCATCGATGGTTCCGCAGGTCTCTGGTGCACCAATGCTGGCCATTGCCGTGAGCCGATTGTATCAGCCATTCAGAAATCAGCAGCCGAGCTCGATTTCGCCCCAACCTTCCAATATGGCCATCCCAAGGTGTTTGAACTGGCCTCGCGCCTCGCCACCATGGCCCCCGCCGATTTGAACTATGCCTTCTTCTGCAACTCAGGCTCGGAAGCTGCCGATTCAGCTTTGAAGATTGCACTGGCCTATCAGCGCATCACTGGCAATGCCTCGCGCACCCGTTTGATTGGTCGTGAGCGTGGTTATCATGGCGTGAACTTCGGCGGCATTTCGGTGGGCGGCATGCCTGCCAACCGCAAGATGTTCGGCACCATGCTGGCTGGCGTTGACCATCTGCCCCACACCTACAATCGCAAGGAACAGGCCTACAGCCGTGGCGAGCCTAACTGGGGCGCTCATCTCGCGGAAGAACTCGAACGCCTGGTCGTTCTGCATGATGCCTCGACCATTGCCGCTGTGATCGTTGAGCCGATGGCGGGTTCAACCGGTGTTCTCGCACCGCCAAAGGGCTATTTGAAGAAGCTCCGCGAGATTTGCACCAAGCATGGCATTTTGTTGATTTTTGACGAAGTGATCACTGGTTTTGGCCGCCTGGGCGCAGCCTTCGCCGCCGAACGCTTTGGCGTCGTTCCAGACATGATCACCTTCGCCAAGGGTGTAACCTCAGGCACCGTGCCCATGGGCGGCGTTCTGGTCCGTCAGGGCATCTATGATGCCTTTATGAACGGCCCTGACCACGTCATCGAACTCTTCCACGGCTATACCTACACGGGCCATCCGATGGCTGCGGCTGCTGGTGTTGCCACCTTGGATCTTTACCGCGACGAAAAACTCTTTGAACGTGCCGCCAAGCTCGAAACACCCTGGGCCGATGCGGCCTTCACCTTGCAGGGCAACCCGATGATCGAAGACATCCGCGCCATTGGTCTGGTCGCGGCCTTTGATTTGAAGCCGATTGAAGGCAAGCCCGGCCTCCGGGCTTACAAGGCCATGGAAAATGCATTCCATGACCATGGCTTCCTGCTGCGCATCTCCGGTGACACCATTGCGCTCTCTCCACCCTTGATCATTTCCGAAGCCCAGATTGAGGAAATCATGAAGGACAAGATGCCAAAGGTTCTGGCTTCGGTTGCAAATCTCTGATTGCAATTCGGCGAGAAACTTCCCCCGGAGGGATTCACAGCCCGTCCAAACCCCTTTAGGCTCGACAAGGGTTGATTCGGGGGACGGGCACCCGGGGGGTGGCGGAATGCAGACGAGATATTGGCCATTGATGGCGGGATTGATCCTATGCCTCACAGCAGCTTTGGGTTGCGTGGCCTATATCTTCACGGGCGGAGAAAGTCCGCTTCTCGCTTTTGCCATCTGCGCCTCAGCCCTTCTCGTGGGCCAGCTTCTGCTGGGGGCTTATGCAGCGCTCCAGGCAGATTTTGCCGAAAGCAGTGACCGGCGCATTCTGAAAAAGGTGGCGACCTTCAGTGCCAACCAGGATGCTGTCCAAAAACAATCGGACTATGTTCTGGCCGAGTTGTCGTCTTTCAAGGCGCAAGATCAAGCTCGGGGTCAAACCATGATCCGCACTCTTGATGAATTGAAAACCTCTTATCAGGCCTTGGCGCGCAGCATGGCGAGCAAAGCCGCTTCAGAGCAAGACGAAGACATGGGCTTTGCTCCAGCCCCTCAACATTTCGCGCCATCGGCAGAAACCCGGAACCTCATTGAGCAGGTCGATATTTCGCTGGAGCCCATTGTCGATCTCGTATCCGGTAGAACCGCGCACTACCGCATTCACCTTGGTCCCTCGCAGGTGATCCAGCAGGTTGATCATTTCGGCAAGCGGCCGGAGCTTGATTTTCTTGTGGTCAATGAAGCCTTGAATCTGGTGCAGCGCCTGCACCAGCGCGATCCGCAAGTCCGCCTGTTCATGACGCTCGGTGAAGAAACCCTGTCCTCGCCAAGCGGAATGCAGCAGATTCTGGAGACGCTGCAGCAACGGCACGATCTGGGCACGTCTCTGGTATTTGAAATTGCCCACGCCAGACTGGCGGCATTGTCTGCATTCGCCCTGGAAGGCCTGGGCGGCTTGGCAAGATCAAATCAGGTTCTCGCCTTGGCCAATGTCTCCATGATGGGTCTTGATCCATCTTCATTGCAGGGGCTGAATGTCAGCCATATCAGCATTGATGCCAGCACCATTGATCTGCAATTTGGGATGCCTGCAAGTTATCTTCATTTTGTACAACTGGCTCGCATGTCCAATGTGCAGGTGATGTTGGCCAATGTTTTTGATGTATCGGCCATAGCAACCTTGCGCCAGCTTTCAAGGCTGGGTTCGGGCGAGGCTTTTGCCGCACCTCGCAAGGTTCGCCGCGATGTGGGGCCGTTGAACGTGGGTCTTGCGGCCTGACAATGAAGCCTTCTACAAAACTTTCTGCGCTTTCGCGCCAGTTTCCAGTCTGGCTGTGTGATGTCTGGGGTGTCGTGCATGATGGCGTGATCCCCATTCCATCGGCGGTCAGCGCTTTGCAAAATCACCGCGCCCAAGGCGGCAAAGTTATCCTCATCACCAATGCGCCACGTCCTTCATCTTATGTGGTGAAGCACTTGAATGAGATGGGTGTTGCAACGTCGGCCTATGATCACATCATCAGTTCAGGCGATGTGACCAGAAAGCTGATGACGCTTCATGGCGGCGGGGGGCTCTATCATTTAGGCCCTGAAATTGATGTTGTCTTGTTCAGAGGTCTTTCCGTGAAGCGCGTTGAACTTGAACAGGCAACCGCAGTCCTGTGCACCGGTTTTCTCGACGAGCGGGTTGAAACCGCAAATGACTATCTGCCCCTTCTGTCGCGCATGAAATCTTTGGAGCTCAGGATGATCTGCGCCAACCCGGACAAGGTGGTGCGCAAGGGCGATGTCATTGTTCCCTGCGCGGGGTCATTGGCCGAAGCCTATGAAAATCTGGGCGGTGAAGTCTTGATGGCGGGAAAGCCATTTGCGCCCATTTATGACGCCGCCCTTGAATTGGCTGGCAACCCGCAGCGCGCCGAGGTTTTGGCAATCGGCGATGGCCCTGAAACCGACATCAAAGGCGCTCTTGCCAATGATCTGGCCTGCCTCTTCATTACGGGCGGCATCAACACCAGCGCCACCATTGTGGATGAGGTGAAAAGCCGTTCCCCCGCAGCCCGGATGATGGGCTCAATGCTGGAACTGGACTGGGCTTAAGCAATTGGCTAGATCGCTGGCCATGTTGCAATTGGCTCCAGACCAGATTTTGCCTGAAAGCTTGTGCGGTGGTGTTGTCGCCATCGGCAATTTTGATGGCATGCACCGGGGCCATCAACAACTCCTGGCAACGGCCAAGGCCGCGGCAGAAAGGCTCGGCAAAAGCTTTGGGCTTTTGACCTTTGAGCCTCATCCGAGATCTTTCTTCCAACCTCCTGAACCCGTCTTCCGCCTCACGCCACCGCCCCTGAAGGCCCTGCTCGCAAAGATACTGGGAGCGGGTTTTGTTGCCACCGTCAATTTTGATGCAGTGACCGCAAGCCAGTCACCTGAAGAATTCATCACCCAGCAATTGGTAAAGCGCCTGGGCGTTGCCCATGTCATCACCGGGTTTGATTTTCATTTTGGCAAGGGCCGCAAGGGCACCAGCGAAACCTTGGTCGCGGCTGGGAAAAGCCTTGGGTTCGGCGTGACTGTTGTTGAACAGGTGGCCGACGAGGGTGAGGGCACGATGGCGCCATTTTCCTCCAGTGCCATCCGTTCAAGTTTGCGGCGGGGCCATGTGCGTGAAGCGGCCAAGGGCTTGGGTTATCAATGGGTCGTGATGGGCGAAGTGGTACCCGGCGACCAGCGCGGCCGCACCATTGGCTTTCCAACCGCCAACATTATTCTTGAGCCCGGTGCCGAACCGTATCGCGGTATTTATGCCGTCACTGTGCGCGAGAAAAAGGGCGGGCCATTGTGGCAGGGTGCTGCCTATTTCGGGGACCGTCCCACCTTCAACACCAACCGCACTTTTCTTGAAGTCTATCTTCTCGATCAGGATATTGATCTCTATGGCAAGACGCTGGTTGTGAATTTCGTCGATCTGGTGCGCGGCGATAAAACCTTCTCATCGGTCGCAGATCTGGTTGACCAGATGAAGGAAGATTGCGGCGCGGTTCGCAAAATCCTGTTGGCGGACAAGCCCATGGATTTTCCTTTGGCCAAGGCGCAAGCCCAAGGTCTCATCGCCGTTTGATCTGCCCGCGGCGATTGGGCTATTTCTCTTGGTCGCTCTGCAAGATGCTTTCCATTTCACCAGTGGCTTGGCGCGAAAAGCTGATCAGTTCCGGCTCTTTCTCGAAGAACTCGAAAGAAGCAGCAAGTGTCTTTTCGTCATGCTTGGCAAAGGCGATCGCCTTCCGTTTCATCTCGTCCTTGCTGTAGCCCAGATAAGTCATCATCACCTGAGCCATGCTCAAGGATGAATCAAAGGTTTCGCGCTTGAAGTAATCAACGCCTGCCTTGTCGAGCTCATAGGCGTGGCGGCGGTTTCGTGCACGCGCCAGAATTTTCAACTGCGGAAATTCCTTCTTCGCCATCTGCACAATTTCAAGCGAGACATCGGCATCATCAACCGCAACCACCAGAAGCTTCGCCGTGGCAGCACCCGCACCGCGCAGCAGGTCTTCCCGGGCCGCGTCTCCGAAATAGCATTTCACGCCGAATTTACGCAGGTTTTCGATCTGGTCCGGGTCTTTTTCCAACACCGTCAGTTTGACACCTTGTGCATTGGCAAAGCGGCCGATGATTTGCCCAAAGCGCCCGTACCCTGCAAGAATGACAGCGTTGTGCGCATCAATCGTATCAAAGTCGCGCGCTGGCAAGACGCTCAGGAAACGCGGAACGATATAACGGCTATAAAGCAGCATCAGCAGCGGCGTTGTCGCCATTGAAAGTGCCACGACAAGTGTCAAAAAGCGCGCCTCTTCGTGGCCAATGACGTTGAGCGTGTTGGCATATTGAAACAGCACAAAGGCAAACTCGCCACCTTGCGAAAGCGCCAAGGCAAAGCCGATGTTGTAGTAAGATGTAAGATTGAAGAACTTTCCGAGAAGGAAAAGCAGCGCGATCTTGATCACGAGCAGGGCAAGCACAGCCGCCAGCAAGAATACTGGTTCCGCCGCCAACAGATTGAAATCCATGCCCATGCCGATTGAGATAAAGAACAGGCCCAGCAGCAACCCTTTGAAAGGCTCGATATCAGCTTCAAGGGTATGCTTGTATTCTGAGCTGGCCAGAACCACGCCAGCGATAAAGGCACCCAGAGCCGGTGAAATGCCGATGGCCTGCATCAGAAGTGTAATGCCGATGACAAGCGCCAGCGACGTTGCGGTGAAAACTTCGCGCAAATTCGTCTTGGCCATAAAATAAAACACATAGCGCGAGAGATAGCGCCCGCCCGCCACAACGCAGGCTATTACCCCGGCGACAGCCAGTGGATAAGCCCAGCTCGGCAGCGATGACAGGGCACCTCCATGAGGCGTCTCAACCGCCACACCTTGCGTGGCCAGCAACGGCACAATGACCAGAATGCCAATGACCGCGATATCCTGAAACAGCAGAACAGCAAAACTGGTCTCGCCCACTTCTGTTTGCATCAGGTTTTTTCCTGCAGCATCTGCAACACAATGGCCGTGGATGAGAGCGCCAGGGCCATGCCCGCGGCGAGGCTCATGCGCCAGTCATAGCCGAGCGCCATCCCCAATATCATGAAGGCCAGTGCCGTCATCGAGACTTGCAAGCCCCCAAGGCCTATCATCTGCTTTCGCATGCGCCAAAGCGTGGCAGGCTCAAGTTCAAGGCCGATGACGAACAGCATCATCACCACGCCGAATTCGGCAAATTCCATGATCTGTTCGGCATTGCCGATGAGGCCAAGGCCATAAGGCCCAATCAAAACGCCTGCCGCGAGATAACCCAGCACCGAGCCCAGCTTGAACCTGCTGGCCAAGGGAACAACCAGGCATGCGGCCGAAAGAAAAACGAAAGCATTGAATAGGAAATTGGAAGTCATCGCACCTGCTGCAAAATTGGGGG
>JBDSTO010000115.1:0-15692 GCA_039928255.1 Aestuariivirga sp.
GGTTTCATCGAACTTGGCGTTGGCGCGGTCCTTGACGAGCTTTACAGCTTCTTCAACGGAATAGAACTTCGAGCGGTCAAGACCTGTCAGGTTCTTTTCAAGACGTTTTGCTTTTGCCATGGTCTTAACCCACCACTTCCAGGCCCATTGAACGGGCCGAACCAGCAATTTCACGAGCTGCTGCATCAAGATCACGGGCGTTCATGCCCTTGAGCTTCTGCTCAGCAATTTCACGGCACTGGGCCATGGTCACGGTGCCAGCCTTGACCTTGCCTGGCTCCTTGGAACCGGCATTGATCTTGGCCGCCTTCTTCAGGAAGTAAGACGCTGGAGGCGCCTTCATTTCGAAGGTGAAAGACTTGTCCTGATAGGCCGTGATCACGACTGGAACAGGCGAGCCCTGCTCCATCTTCTGCGTCGCAGCGTTAAACGCCTTGCAGAATTCCATGATGTTCAAACCGCGCTGGCCCAGTGCTGGGCCGATTGGCGGCGATGGATTGGCTTGTCCGGCTGGCACTTGCAGCTTGACGTAGCCGACGATTTTTTTCGCCATATTATCCCTCTTTCAAGGTTAGTGGTCGGGTACCGCGTTTCTTTCGGAAACACTTACCTCCCACGGGTTTCTAGTTCGACGTTCTTCCGTGTACGGACGGATGAACGTGGGCTTACTTCATTTTCTCGACTTGCCCATATTCGAGTTCGACAGGCGTTGGACGCCCGAAGATGCTTACGGCAACTTTAAGGCGTGAACGTTCTTCATCGACTTCTTCAATCTGGCCGTTGAACGAAGCAAACGGACCATCGGCCACGCGCACCTGTTCGCCCACCTCGAAGTGAATCATCGATTTCGGCTTTTCGACACCTTCGGCCACCTGATTGAGAATCCGGTTGGCTTCAGCATCGGAGATCGGAACAGGTTTCAAACCTGAACCGAGGAAACCTGTGACCTTTGGCGTGTTCTTGATCAAATGGAACACTTCGTCGGTCAGATCAATCTTGGCCAGAACATAGCCCGGGAAGAACCGACGCTCGCTCTTGATGCGACGGCCGCGGCGGATCTCCACCACTTCCTCGGTCGGAACCAGGACCTGTTCAAAATAATCCTGCAGGTGCTTCTGAACAGCCTGCTCTTTCAATGATTCTGCCACTTTCTTTTCGAAATTCGAATAGGTGTGGACGATGTACCAGCGCTTTGCCATGAAATTTGCCGCAATACCTTGATTTATCTGACTAAATTCCAAACAACAGCTTTTCGATGCCCATCTTCAGGATGGCATCGACACCCAGAAAGAACAGGCTAGCCGCGACGACCATGATCACAACCATGACGGTTGAAACGCCAAGCTCACGCCGTGACGGCCAAGTGATCTTGTTGGTCTCGTCGCGCACGTCTTGAAAGAAAGTCACCAGATTGTCGTTCTTGGCCATTATGTATCCTGTTTAGCGCCGCCCTAACGCTTTGATTCTATAGGCTTTCCCTAAAACCAAAAGGTGGCAGGGGCAGTAAGGTTTGAACTCACGACCTGTGGTTTTGGAGACCACCGCTCTACCAACTGAGCTATACCCCTAAAGCGCCGTGGAGGCAGCACATAAGGGCCAAGGCGCTACATGTCAACGCCCAGGCCCTTGATTACGTGCTGTTCTTACTCAGAGATTGAAGCGACGACGCCTGCGCCGACGGTACGACCGCCTTCGCGGATGGCGAAACGCAGCTTTTCTTCCATGGCAATCGGCGTAATGAGCTCAACATCAAACGAGATGTTGTCGCCTGGCATCACCATTTCGGTGCCTGTCGGCAAGGTTACAACACCGGTCACGTCCGTGGTGCGGAAGTAGAACTGGGGACGGTAGTTGTTGAAGAATGGCGTATGACGGCCACCCTCTTCCTTGGTCAGAATATAGGCCTCTGCCTTGAACTTCTTGTGGGGCTTTACAGAGCCTGGCTTGCACAGAACCTGGCCGCGCTCAACGCCTTCACGGTCAATGCCGCGAAGAAGAGCGCCGATGTTGTCGCCAGCCTGACCTGAGTCCAGAAGCTTGCGGAACATCTCAACGCCGGTCACAACCGACTTTACCGTATCGCGAATGCCGACGATTTCAACTTCTTCGCCAACCTTCACAATGCCACGCTCAACACGACCCGTGACAACCGTGCCGCGGCCCGAGATCGAGAACACGTCTTCAATCGGCATCAGGAACGGCAGGTCAATCGGGCGGTCAGGCTGAGGGATATATTCATCAACCGTCTTCATCAAAGCCAGAATGGCATCATGGCCAATCGCAGGCGTCTTGTTTTCCAAGGCAGCAAGGGCAGAACCCTTGGTGATTGGAATGGTGTCGCCGGGGAACTGGTAGCTGGTCAAGAGCTCGCGCACTTCCATCTCAACGAGATCAAGAAGCTCAGCATCGTCAACCATGTCGACCTTGTTCATGAACACGACCAAAGCTGGAACACCAACCTGGCGGGCCAGCAGAATGTGTTCGCGGGTCTGCGGCATCGGGCCGTCAGCAGCCGACACAACCAGAATGGCACCGTCCATCTGGGCAGCACCGGTGATCATGTTCTTCACATAGTCAGCATGGCCTGGGCAGTCGACGTGGGCATAGTGGCGGACCTTGGTCTGGTATTCCACATGGGCCGTGTTGATCGTGATGCCACGCGCCTTTTCTTCTGGCGCCTTGTCAATCATGTCATAAGCCATGAACGTTGCACCACCGCTCTCAGCAAGCACCTTCGTGATCGCAGCCGTCAGTGACGTCTTGCCATGGTCAACGTGACCAATCGTGCCGATGTTGCAATGCGGCTTGTCGCGGTTGAATTTCTCTTTGGCCATGGTTCTTTTCCATCTCTCTCAAGTTTAAACAAAAACGGCTCCGAGTCATCGCAGCCGTTGAATTTGGGGGGTCTTTAGAAAAACTATGTGGTGTTGGCAAGCCTTGTTTACAAGCGGGCTTCCGACGCGGAGGTGGTTGGAGCGGGTGAAGGGGATCGAACCCTCGTCTTGAGTTTGGAAAACTCTTGCTCTACCATTGAGCTACACCCGCAAGCCGCCCTGCAATATCAGAACACTTCTCTTACGAAAAGGGTCTTGTGCACGCAATTTCGATGGAATTGCGACGGTCCCCCATCCAATCCTATCACAGTATTCCCTCGCGTGCCGCCTGATACACTGTTGAAACAGTAGGACGAAAACCGAGGCTGCGGGCCCGCGAGCCATCCATGCGGCCCATCCAGGGATTGGACAATGGCTCGGCCGATTGCTCAATCGTGCCTCCCACAACGCTTGCCATTTCATAAAGCGTGCTCGGCGCGTCATCGGTGATGTTGACGATCCGCCTATCCATCGTTCCTGTGAGCGCAATTTCAAAAGCTTTCGCCACGTCACGTTGGTGCGCCAAGCTGAAGGTACGTGCTGGGTGCCATTTCAAAGTGGCGACTACCTTGGGCACAGATGCAAGATGGCCATCACCGTCGCCATATACAAATGGTAGACGCAGAATACTCCAGTTCAAGCCGCTGCTTCGAAGCTCGTTTTCGGCCGCAATCTTGCTCGCGGGATAGGCGAGCTTTGGATGGACTGCATCGTCTTCCCTGCCGGGACGGGTGGCATTTTCATCATAGACAAGCCCAGTACTCGCCATGATAAAACGGACATTGGGCGCATGAGCTTTTGCCGCTGCTATCAGGTTGCGGGTGCCATCGAGATTGGCCCTCCAGATATCCTCTTGGTTTTGCGTGCGGAAAACGGCAGCAAGATGAACGATAGCTGAAACGCCAGTTACCGCCTTCTCCAATGACGCTGCGTCGAAGAGATCACCGTCAATGCGCGCCGCGCCGGCAGAGATTTCCTTGCCCTGTCGAACAAGCGCCCGGCATTCAATTCCGGAGTTGACGAAACTCTGCAAAAGTCGCGATCCGACGAGGCCCGTAGCCCCTGTTACCAATATGGTCATGATTTATTCCTTTCTGAAATGTGATTGTTGAGACGCTCGGTGGCGCCTTGAAGAACGTGGCGCGCTGTCGCCAAATCCGCCGGTTCGACACCTTCGAATGCGACTGAAAGAATGAGAGTGATGGGATCTGGAAGAGCGTTCCAAAGCTTCTTCCCCGCTGGCGTCAGATGAAGCATGCGCTGACGCGCATCTTCAGCATCCGCCTTTTGTTCAACCAAGCCCTTGCGAACCAGAGTCTGAATAACGCCGCTTAATGTGGCTCTCTCGATCTGCAAGGCCCGCACCAGATCGCGCTGCATCTTGGGACCTTCATTAGCCAACTGATAGAGCACGTACCATTGCGTCGAGCCCAGATCGTGGGGGCGCAAAATCGAATCCATCAATGCGCGCGATGCAAAGTAAAGCCGCTTGGCCCACCCACCGACATTGTCGTGATTTGGCTTGGTTTTCATCTTCTCTCAATTCGCTAGCTACCTTACGAATATCGTAAGCTACCAAACAAATGTCAAGAGCTTATTTGCGCCCGCGCCAACAGGCCATCAAACCTAGTCTGAAAAGCCCACGTCAATTAATCCCGATAACGATGGAAAATATATTTGCATGTGTGGTGGAAGAAATCGCCAAACAAAGCCGGCATGAAGCCTGTTGCGAATGTTGGGGAAATGGTGGGAGAGGTAGGACTCGAACCTACGAAGCCGTAAAGCAGGGGATTTACAGTCCCCCCCCTTTGCCACTCGGGACACTCTCCCCCGATATTTCTGCATGATTATCAGGGTGGTGACCCGTCAAAGCGTGGCGCTGTATGCCGTCCACGAATCTTGAAGTCAAGCCGCATGGCGCTTTAAAAAAAATGAAGCCCGGATCTCGCGATCCGGGCGCCCTTGCAGGGGACTTACTTATCTCAGTTCATGGCAGTTGATGAAGCGAGGAATTTCTGTGGATCAAGCGCTGTTGCACCTTTTCGAACTTCAAAGTGCAATTGTGGGCTTTGCACGGCACCAGTCTGGCCGGCGACGGCGATGATGGCCCCGCGCTTGACGAGGTCGCCCTTTTTCACCAGCAATTTTGCCGCGTGAGCATAGGCCGTCACATATCCACCTTCGTGGCGGATAAGAACGAGGTTGCCATAGCCTTTGAGTTCATTGCCGGCGTAGGCCACCACGCCACCTTCAGCAGCCTGGATGTTGGTGCCTTCAGGAACGGCGATGTTGATGCCTTCGTTCTTCAAACCATTTTGCTTGGGGCCGAAGCCGGAAATGATCTTGCCGCGGAGCGGCCAGCGAAGAGCGAGTTGCGGGTTCTCATCAACGGGTGTTTCACTTGTTGCAACATCAGCATCCGTCGCCTTTGGCAAGGACAAGGGTGCGGGCTTCTTGATCATGGTTGACGCGGAGCTTTTACCAGTATTGGCATCAGCAACCTGGTTTTCACTATCGGAAATCTGCGCGTCATCTTTCACGGCAGCGGGCTTTGCCGAAGCCGTTGCTGCAGGAATGGTCAGAACACGGCCCGGCGGCACGATGTATGGGGGCTTGATATTGTTCGCGGAGGCCAGCTGTTGCACCGTCAAATGATTGCTGCGGGCCAAACCATAAAGGGTCATGCCAGGCTTCATCGTTACCTTGCTGGCACCAACGTCGGCGACCTGAGCAGAATCGACAACCACTGGCTCTGCCGGCAGTTTCAGCTTGGGACGCGACGCGAGCTTTTGCACAGGTGCGGGATTGTCATAAACCGGATCAGCCGGAACCACAGGTGACTTCAGCGTGTTGCTGGCAAGTTTCGGTTGCTGGTAGGCAGGCGTCGTCAGTACAGGCTGCTGATAGGTCTGCTTATAGCTGTTTGAATAATCATTGCTTGCGATTTTCGGCTGATATGGTGCTTTAGGCGCAATCGGTTCTTCGGAAATCTGGTCGTCAGAAGCTGATGGCGTGGGTTGCCATTGCTTTACCGCTGAGGGTGATTTCTTTTTGTAATAGCGCGGGACGCTGGCTGTGTAGACAGGGTCCTGGTCAGACGGATTGCTGTAATTATCGGAGAAGCGCTCAATTGAATCCGAGCAGCCCGCAAGCATGAGGGCAGTGAATGCCCCAAATGCGAATTTCAGAACAGCAGTGCCGGAAAGGGCACGCGGCATGATCATGGCCATAGTCAACTCCACGCAACTAACAAACTAACTTACAGATTTCAGAATGCGCAGGTGCTGGTTAAGGAGGAGTTTATGGTTAAACGAATTTCTAAAATTTGGTTCGTTTTATTCAACGACGACTTCAGCGCCCACTTCAACGCGATTGAAGAGGTCAATCACATGCTCATTCAGCATTCTGATGCAGCCGGAGGATACAGCATGACCAATGCTCCAGGGTTGGGTCGTGCCGTGGATGCGAAATTCCGTGCCGCCAATATAGAGTGCGCGTGCCCCCAGAGGATTTTGCGGGCCGCCCGGCATGAAGGCCGGAATGACGTGGCCACGATCGGCCTCGCGCGCAATCATGACCGATGGCGGACGCCAATCGGGCCATTCGGCTTTGCGGCTGATGCGATTGGTGCCAGACCATGAAAAACCTTCGCGACCCACGCCAACGCGGTACATAATCGCCTGCCCGCCTGGCAGGATATAATAGAGTTTGCGCTCGCCGGTGCGCACGAGGATGGATCCCGGTGGAAGCGTTGAAGGAAAATCAATGGTGGCGCGATCTGGGCCAGATAGATCATCGGCCTGACCGCTCTGTAGCAAGCTGCGTTGCTTGCCAACGGGCATTGCCACCTGTGTTGGCGTATCCATGGCGCCGAGAATGACAAAGGTGTTGGGAGGAAACGTCAAACCTTCGGCTTTGGCAATGTGAGTAGCGGCGAGAAAGAGGCAACCCGCCAACCTTAGAAAACGCATGACAATCCCACTCCACCAATTCTGATGCTAAGTGTGAAGGAGCGCGCTTAAACCCGATTTAAGCCAAATGGTTTATGAATCATTTCTTTTGCAGTTTTAAGGAGCTGAGGATGTTTCCAGCGTGGCGCAATTTCGGCCAAGGGCAGCACTACAAAATCACGCACGGCGATGCCTTCATGGGGAAGGCGAAGCGCCGCCCTGCCCTTTCCTTGAGGATTAAGGATCCGGCCTTTGTAATCCAGAATATCAAGATCGAGTGTACGCGGTCCCCAGCGCTTCGCGCGCTTGCGCCCCGCCTTGCGCTCAATGTCATGGAGACGTGACAGCAAGGCGATTGGTGGCAATGCCGTTTCAATCATGGCGACGGCGTTGATGAAATCGGGTTGGTTCTTATTCCCGAAAGGTTTGGTTGCGAGAAGAGATGATGATTTCAATAGACGAAGCGGAAATTGGTTGAGACAAATGAGCGCGCGCTCGACAGTGGTGCGTGGGTTGCCCCAAGGGCCTGTAATATTGCTGCCCAGGCCGATGAGAATCATCAGAGATCAGCCGCGATCGCGCAGCACACGCGACTTTTCGCGATTCCAGTCGCGCATCTTGATTGTCTCGCGCTTGTCGACGTTCTTCTTGCCCTTGGCCAGTGCAATATCAACCTTCACCCGGCCACGCGGATTGAAAAACATTTTCAGCGGAATAATGGTGAGGCCTTCGCGCAGGACGCCTACAGCAAGCCGATTTATTTCCTTGCGGTTGAGCAGCAGTTTACGCGGGCGTTTTTGTTCATGGTTGAAGCGATTGGCCTCACGATACTCGGGGATGTTGGAGTTGAGCAGAAACAGCTCATCGCCCTTCATCGCGGCATAAGATTCGCCAAGATTAATGTGACCAACGCGCAAGGATTTCACCTCTGAACCTTTCAGCTCAAGGCCCGCCTCAAAAAACTGGATCAGCTCATAGTCATACCGGCCGCGGCGATTCTCAGCCACGACCTTGATGCCATCCTGTTTGCGAGACGCCTTGGCGCCACCGGCTTTTGAGGACATCAGTTCAAAAGGCCTGCGTGAATAAGTGCTTCACGGACCAGCTTCTTCGTGCTGTCAACAACAGGCACCAATGGCAGGCGCGCTTCGGGCTCGCACAGGCCGAGCAGGCTTGCGGCATATTTGACTGGGCCCGGGCTTGATTCCACAAACATCGCATGATGCAGAGGCATCAAACGATCCTGTAGCTTCAAGGCTTCCGCGTAGTCACCCTTCAGCGTAGCGTTCTGCAGAGCCGCACATAGAGCTGGCGCGACATTGGCTGTGACAGAAATACAGCCGACACCACCATGGGCGTTGAAGCCGAGTGCGGTTCCATCTTCGCCAGACAACTGGATGAAATCCTTGCCCGACATCAAGCGCTGGCGCGATGGCCGCGTCAGATCAGCGGAAGCATCCTTGGTCCCAACGATGTTCTTGAAATCATGGGCAAGCCGAGCGAGCGTTTCGACCGAGATACTGGCCACGGTGCGTCCAGGTACGTTGTAGACAATAATTGGAATGTCCACCGAAGTGGCAATAGCCTTGTAGTGGGCATAGATGCCGTCCTGAGTTGGCCTGTTGTAATAAGGCACGACCACGAGGGCTGCATCAGCGCCGGCTTCCTTGGCATGGCGCGTATATTCAATAGCTTCGGCCGTATTATTGGACCCTGCCCCGGCAATGACTGGAACATTGCCCTTGGCTTCGGCCACGCAGATTTTCACAATGGCCTTGTGTTCTTCAGGCGTCAAGGTTGGGCTTTCGCCGGTTGTTCCAACGGGAACAAGGCCATGGCTGCCTTCCTTGATTTGCCAAGCCACGAATTTGCGAAAGGCTGCTTCATCGAAAGCACCATTCTTCATGGGGGTAATCAAGGCAGGGATGGATCCTTTGAATTTCACGTCGAAACCTCGTTGAGTAAGAATTTGGAAACCATGATCAGGCAATGCTTGCTGATATGGCCTAAATGCCGCGGCACCATAGTCTGTCAGTCTCTGGCGGGCAAGACGGGGTATTTGCTAAATTGTCTGTGAGTTTTGATGGGTTTGGCATAGGAACGCCATATTCCAATTGCAAAGCGCCAGACTCAGTTGAGATTGAGGCAAGACCGTTGAAGAATTTTTCTACCATTTCCCGTCGCAGCTTTCTCGCTGGCCTTGGTGTTGCGTTGGCGACACCGCGTTTGGCCTTTGCCGGTCCTGGTTCGTTGGCCGTGCAGGCGGCGCAAAGAGCATTGGCGGGTGATTACGCCGCAGCAGGTTCATTGGCCCAGCAAAGTCAGGACAAGGCTGCCATCAAGCTTGTCGAATTGATTTATCTGAAAGACCATGGCGGCACAGCGGGATATTCGCGCATTGTCGATTTTCTGAATGGCGCGCCCAACTGGCCGCTGACACCCACACTTTTGAAGCGGGCTGAAGAAGCTCTTTATGTCGGCAATGAAAGCGCTGCCACCATTCAAGCTCATTTTGCAACGCGCAAGCCTGTCACTCCGTTCGGAGCTTTGGCCTTGGCGCGCGCGGCGAGAGCCGCTGGTGACAATGCTTCGATGGCTAAATATGTCCGGCAGGCCTGGTTTGATCCTGACACCAACGCTGAGCTTGAGCAAAAAATTGCCGGCGAATTTGGTGGCCAACTCAATGCCAGTGACAAGCGCACACGCGTCTGGCGCTTGATTTATGCCCAGCAGGGACGCGCGGCGGTCCGCAATGCCGATCTCATTGGCGGTGACGTAAAAGCTGCAGCACAAGTGGCCCAGTTACTGATTGATGGGTCATCCTCAGGTGAGAAGAAATATCACGGTCTTTCTCCGGCCATGCGTGAAGAACTCGCAGTCAAATATACTCTGGCCCGTTATTATCGGCGCAAGGAAGCCTTTGACAAGGCACGCGCCATTCTGGTCACGGCGCCGGGTGACGCTGCGGCCATGGGCGATGCCGAGGCCTGGTATGAGGAACGCCGCAACATTGTGCGCCGTTCGGTGGGGCCAAAGAATTCATCATCGTGGAAGGCCGCCTATCAGATTGCGCGCAATCATGGAATCACCGGTGGTGATTTTGCGGTTGACGCCCACTTCCTCGCAGGTTGGGTGGCGCTGCGCTACATGCGCGACCCGCACACCGCCATGGATCATTTCGTGAAGCTGCAGAAAGTAGCTGACACACGCACCGAGCAGTCGCGGGCCCTTTATTGGATGGGCCGCACCTATCAGGCTTTGGGAGATCAAGCCAAGGCCAAGGCGTCGTTCCGCGATGCTGCCGTCAACACCACCGTATATTACGGGCAATTGGCGCGCGAGCAGATTGGGCTTGGCAAGAAGCCGCAAGACATCAGCTCACACACTTCAAGTGCCGCTACGATTGCTGCAGTGAATGGCGATGAGGTGGTGCGCGCCTTCCGCATCATGTCGCAGGCGGGTTCCAAAAACCAACTCAACATTTTCTTCTGGTCGCTTGCCACGCGCTTTGACAGCGAACAGGAACTCAATGCGGTGGCCGGAATTATCCACGACGCTGCGGGAACGTCCTGGGCTTTGCGTTTTGCCAAGGCCTGCGGCAAGCGCGATGTTGATCTTGATGATTGGGCCTACCCCATCCGTGGACTTCCGCAATGGCGGCAAATCGGCAAGCCGGTCGAAAAGGCCCTGGTGTTTGCGCTTTCACGGCAAGAAAGCGAATTCGATCCCAATGCCGGCAGCAGCGTGGGCGCTCAAGGTCTCATGCAGTTGATGCCAGGCACTGCGCATCTCATCGCTAAGCAATATCGTATTCCCTATGCGGTTGGAAAACTGAAAGGCGATCCGACTTACAACGTCGAACTTGGTGCGGCGCATCTTGCCGACTTGGTTGATTCATTTGGCGGTTCTTATGTTTTGACGCTGGTTGGCTATAATGCCGGGCCACGCCGCTCGAAAGAATGGCTGCAGGCCTTCGGCGATCTGCGCGGCGGCCAGTTGATGCGGTTGATTGGGTGGAATGCATCCCCTTCAACGAGACGCGCCAATACGTGCAGAAGGTTTTGCAGAACGTGCAGATATACCGCTCGCGGCTTGCTCCCGAAACGGTGAAACCCATGACAGCGGACCTGATGCGCGGTGCGCCGCAAGATGTTTCAACCGTAGCATCGACCACCAGGATTGCCGACAGCAGTGATTGCCAGCCTAAGTCAATCGCGTCGCTGGCTGAGAATTGCAATTAATAGAAAGGGCCGCAATTAGCGGCCCTCCCAAACTATAAAATCATCGATCAGCGCTTGCGGGTATGGCTTCCCGACCGGCTTTCGCCTTGCTTGTTCTTCAAGCCACCGGTGCCAAATTCCTTGGTGAATTCAGCCTCTTTGCCAGCTGCCAGAAGCGCGGCCTGCCTGATCCACTCTTCACGCTGGATGCGGCCATTGAAACGCAGGTGATCATCAACCCAGGTCACTTGCTCTACTGTCCAGGCGGCGATCTGGTCGAAATGATAGATGCCAAGATTGTTCAAGATACCTTCGTTCTTGGGGCCAACGCCACTGATGCGCTGGAGATTGTCGGCTTTGCCGCTGCGGGCCGCCGTGATGCCTTTTGGTCGTTCCATTTTACCTATTGCAGCGGAAACAGCGGCCACTGGCACGGGCTTTGGCGCTGCAATGTGAACTGGTACACGAGGAGTTGGTGCCGGTTCTGCAGCAACCATGGCCGGTTCTGCGACGGCCATTGCCGGCCCAGAAGCACCCTGCCCCACAATGTTGCGCAAGATCCAGCCACACGCACAGCCGACAAAATAGGCCAGCAAAAGCCAGATTGCGAGTTCGAGAATATAGTGCGACATGGCGTCAATGCCCCCTAATTCGTTTTCTTGCCGGGGATGCAATACTTGTAGCCAACGGCCACCCCAAGTGCAAAGGCCAGGACAATCCAAATCCAATTATACTGAACGACGATCCAGCTATCCTTGAAATTCAATATCTCGTTCATCTCTCTCCCCCTCTATTGAACCGTAAATTCAACGCGGCGATTCTTGGCGTGGGCCTGTTTTGTGTGAGCCAGATCGAGCGGCTTGTCCTTGCTGTAGCCAACACCATGCAAACGCGCGGCATCGACCTTGGCGGCTGTCAACGCGTCAATTACCGTCTTGGCCCGCGCCTCGCTGAGCTTTTGGTTATAGGCTTCAGAGCCACGCTCATCAGCATGTCCCGCCACTTCCACTTTAAGTTCAAGGCAACGCTTGTCGCCAAGCAGTGCTGAATATTGGTTGACCGCTTCTGCAAAAGGCGACTTCAAATCGGAATGATCGTAGGCAAAACGCACGGGGAACACAGCCGCGATGCGCGCGAGCGTAGCTTTGCAGTCATAAGGTTGATCGGCGGGTGGTGCTGGCGGAGGTGCCGCGACGTTGACAACCAATTCGTCCTTGCTGGCATCATTGACGGTCTTGCCATTGCCATCGTTGGCCTGGGCAATGATGTCGTATGTGCCATTCACAACAGGCTTGGCTGGCGTCAGGGTCCAATGGCCCGCGTCATCACTGGTAATGTCGGGGTCTTTGCCCAATGTGTGGGTGACGCCATCAAGCTCAACGGCTAAGCCTTTCGCAGCTCCGATCGGCCATGTGCCTTTTACTGTCGGACGATCTGAATCAGTGGTGACCGATTCGATTGTTGGTGGAGTCATTTCGACCGGTGTCGCAACTGGTGCTTGGGCGGGAGCAACCGCAGCGGGCGCTTCGGCAACCACAACAGCGGCGGGCAGCGTTGTTTCAGTCACCTTGCCATCAGCATCTCCCAGCTTCATCGTAAGGTCGTAGGAGCCGGGCTTCAAATCCAGCACGGGCGCAAATGTGAATTTGCCATGATCGGTGGAAATCACTTCCTGGTCCTTGCCCAGGGTGAATTCCTTGCCGCCGAGGCCCAACGTCAGTGATTTGGCGGTGTCTTCAGGCCAAGTGCCAGTGATCGCGTAGGGCCATACGGTGCCCGCCGGAACCGCATCAATTGATGGCGGGACTGCGGGAACAGCTGCTGGAATCGGCGCTGGCGGAGGTGGCTCCGCAATTACAATGGCGGACTTTTGAGTTGTGGTTGACGCGTTGCCAGCGGCATCGGTTGTCGTAACGTCGAGGTCATAGTTGCCCGGCTTCAGTTCCACCTTTGGATCAAAGCTAAAATTGCCCTTGCCATCAGATGTCAGCGCCGGGTCCGTGCCCAGTGCATAAGTCTTGTCGAGAAGTTTCACCGAAAGGCCGGTGGCATCGCCCTCAGCCCATGTTCCAGTCACTGGGTGAGGCCAGGGTGCATCTGCTGGGGCTTGCGCCACAACAGGAGCGGTGGGAGGTGTCGTATCGACGATCACCTTCCCGGGCTGAGAAGCATCGGCTTTGCGCGTGGCGCCGTCACTTTCAGTGACACTCACATCATTAGAACCATCTGGCAAAGGTGAAGCGAGCTTCAACGTCCACGCACCCGAAGTTGAAGACAGTTCCTTGTCAGTTCCCAAGGCATAAGTTTTGCCGTTGACGGTGACGGACAAAGTTTTCGCCTCGCCTTCAGACCATGTTCCCTTGATTTCGGGGCTGGCCTGATTCGTGGTGAGAGCGGCAATCGTAGGCGGTGCCAGTGCCGCCAACGGCACAATTTTGACTGCCGAAGAATCTACGGTGCGAACTCCATAAGTTCCTGCAACTGCCTTCACGGCAGTATCCAGCGATTGTTGATCAGGAACCTGACCTTCAATCTTTGCATCCCGGCCGTTCACTTCAATTTTCGACCAATCGCCCGCCGATTTCTGGGCTTCAGTCGCAATGTGTTCGACCATTTTTCCTGTTTGCGTTACGTAGGCGGCCAGCAAGGGAAGGCCCGCCATTACGGGCGCCAGAATGAGCCATTTTGAAGGTTGCCAGTGATACATTCCGTGTCCCCCGACTATATTGCTTCGCAATTGTATGGCCTGAAAACCCACGCCGATCAGGCTGCGAGTTTAGCATGAATTTCGAGCGATTTTCCACCCGATTCGCGGGTCGGGTGATTTGGCACTGATTTTGGCCTCCCGCAGGGCGATTTTTAGACCTCGCAACACCCCAATATTTCTAACAATTTAGCTATCTAGTTGCAGCTCGTTTAGTAAGTTAAATGTAATTTATAAATCATTGTTTTTGTTGCCTAAATCAGCTTTTTTGTGTCTTTCCCGCAACAGGTTTTTTAATAGTGATGAGGCCTATTCCAAACGCGTTGACGAGGACGATGAAGAGAGCGAATTGGAATTGTCTGCACGGCACTCGTGCAACATCCTTCCCACTCAAATTGCAGGGGACCGGGGGGATTAATGAAACTCCATTTCTCGGGAGAATGAGAATGAAAGCTATGAAAATCGCTCTTCTCGGCACGGCGGCTCTTGCTGCTGTATCGGTAAGCGCCCGCGCTGACAATCTGTCGGACTTGAAGGCTCAGATCGAAGCCCTCAACGCCCGCGTTGCCACCATTGAAACCACCCCTTCGGTGCCAGCTGGCTATCAGGCCATGTCTTTCTCGAAGGTCGGCAATGATCATATAATCTCGATCATGCCCACCGCCGATATGCCTGCCACCACGACCATCACATGGTCTGGTTACGTCTGGGCTGCCGTTCAGACCTTTTATGATGGCGGCTACCATTCTGCTGGCTACGGCCCAGCTTCTACAGCTGGCGGCGATCATTATTCCACAGACGTCCGCACACGCGCTGAACTCTCTGTCACCGGCAAGACCGATACGGCTGTTGGCGAAGTTGGTGCGTCGGTAAACCTGCGCGCCAGCTCACCTGGTACAGGCGACACCAATGCCGGCAACTACGGCGTTGTGACCGACGGTTACTGGGGCTGGTGGAAAATGACACCAAACGTCACCTTGGGTGGCGGTGTTGGCGGCTCGATTGCCAAGAACAGCTACAGCTATGACGCTCAGTGCTATCACTGCTATCTCACCGATTACTTCGGTGGCATCAGCAACAACCCCGGCGGCGACCCTTCGCAGATGAAGCTCTCATATGCTGACGGCCCTCTGAGCTTTGCTTTCGCGGTTGAAGATTCAAACAACTACCTTGATCAGAGCGCAGTCGGCGTCACTGGCAAAATCGCTTACGCCATGGACACCTTCGGTGTTGACGTCAGCGGCGGTTACTGGGGCAATGCCACGGGCGGCGATGCTGCCTGGGTTGTTGACGGCGGCATCGGTGCGAACTTCAATCCGTTCAGCGTCGGCGCAACGGTTGGCTTTGGCCACGAGTTCTCTGGCTACGATTACACCCGTGCCAGCGGCTACATCAAGTTGGCCCTGTCGGACAGCGCTCACTTTGATGTCGGCGTTACCCATCAGTTCGCCAACAACAGCCCCTATGAGTTCACCGAATATGATACGGGCCTCTATTATGAGCCCGTCAGCAAGCTGACGATCGGTGTTGAAGGCATGTACCAGGCTGGCAACAGCTCGTATCTGGGTGACGGCGCTTACGTTGCCGACCTGATCACCGTTTGGAAGTTCTGATCCAACGCATCTTATCGAAACTGTCTAAGGGGACGGCCTGCGCAAGCGGGCCGTTTTCGTTTGCGGGGTGATTCTGGTCTTTTGCGCCCAATTGAGTGGTGGTTCATTGTTCAAAAGGCGTCAAAACCATTAATTGCCGTTAAACAATCGATTTGAGAAGTTGGTGATTTGTTAGGATTTTGAGGTTTTTGGGGCGTTCTTGCCTCATTCTGTTGCAAGAAGGCCACAATTGCCCGAATAGATTTCTAACAGGTAATTTACTAATTGACCGAACTCTCACGAAGTTTCATTTATCACCCGTGTGCACGGCGATCGTGCAACGTCCTTCCCAC
>JBDSTO010000116.1:0-10456 GCA_039928255.1 Aestuariivirga sp.
ATGGAAGTTGGGGCGGGCACGTTTCACCCAGCGACCACACTGCGTTCTGTTGGGCCCAAGCATTGGTCGGCGGCTTATGTGCAGCCATCGCGGCGGCCGAAGGATGGGCGCTATGGCGAGAACCCCAATCGCCTGCAGCACTATTATCAATATCAAGTCATCATGAAGCCATCGCCGCCAAACTTGCAGGAGCTCTATCTGGGCTCGCTCAAGGCCATCGGAATTGATTCATCAGTGCATGACATTCGCTTTGCCGAGGATGATTGGGAAAGTCCGACGCTGGGCGCCTGGGGCCTTGGCTGGGAAGTGTGGTGCGATGGCATGGAAGTTTCGCAGTTCACTTATTTTCAGCAGGTGGGCGGGCTTGATTGTTCGCCGGTTTCAGGCGAGCTCACCTACGGGTTGGAGCGCCTGGCCATGTATGTGCAGGGCGTGGACAATGTTTATGACTTGAATTTCAATGGCCGCGAAGGTGCGGAAAAAATTTCATACGGCGATGTGTTTTTGCAAGCGGAGCAGGAATATTCGCGTTTCAATTTCGAATATGCCGACACCACGATTTTGCATCAGCATTTCATTGATGCCGAGAAAGAATGCGCCGCACTTTTGAAGGCTGGCGAAAAAGACGGGATGCACGAATTGGCGCTTCCGGCTTATGACCAGTGCATCAAGGCATCGCACGCCTTCAATCTGATGGATGCGCGCGGCGTGATCTCCGTGACCGAACGCGCCGCCTATATTGGCCGGGTGCGCGAGCTGGCCAAGGCCTGTTGCGTGGCGTGGAGCAAGACATCCGGCGGGAGGGCTGCATAATGCCCGAACTTCTGATCGAATTATTCTCCGAAGAAATTCCAGCGCGCATGCAGGCCAAGGCGGCTGAAGATTTGCGCGCGCTGATCACCAATGGATTGGTGGATGCGGGCCTCACTTATGAGGGTGCGCAAGCCCATGCCACGCCACGCCGCCTCGTGCTTTCGGTTGAAGGCCTGCAAGCCAAGGCCGCCGACACGGTGGAAGAGCGCAAAGGCCCGCGCATTGATGCGCCGATTCCTGCGATTGAAGGATTCTTGAAGTCAACGGGCCTCAAGCTTGAACAGCTTGGCATTCAGGAAGACAAGAAGGGCAAGTCATACATCGCCACGATCAAGAAGCCGGGCCGCGAGGCGACGGCGATTGTGGCCGAGCTTTTGCCAAAAGTGATCCGCGAATTTCCGTGGCCGAAATCGATGCGGTGGGGCTCGGGCAATCTGCGCTGGGTGCGGCCATTGCAATCCATCATCTGCACGTTTGATGGCGAAGTCGTTGCGCTTGAGGTTGAGGGTATCAAAAGTTCCAACACCACGCGCGGGCATCGCTTCTTGTCGAAGGGCGAGATCACGGTGCGGCGCTTTGAAGATTATGCCGACCAGTTGCACAAGGCCCATGTGATTGTTGATGCCGCGGCGCGTCTTGAAACCATTCGTGCTGACGCCAAGAATCTGGCTTTCGCGCAAGGCCTCGAGATGATTGAGGATGAGGCGCTGCTGAAAGAAGTAGCGGGGCTGGTTGAATGGCCGGTTGTTCTGATGGGCTCGTTTGATGAGAGTTTCCTCAGCGTTCCACCGGAAGTCATCATCACCACGATCAAGGTGAACCAGAAGTGTTTCTGCCTGAAGGATGCACAAGGCAAGCTCGCCAATAAATATCTGCTGGTGGCCAACACGATTGCTGCCGATGGCGGCAAGACGATCATTGCCGGCAACAATAAGGTGATTACGGCGCGTTTGAGCGATGCGAAGTTCTTCTGGGACCAGGACCGCAAGGTGAAGCTGGAAGATTTGTTGCCGAAGCTCGATGCAATCACATTCCATGCGAAGCTGGGTTCACAAGGCGAGCGCGTCAAACGGGTTGAAAAACTCGCTGGCAGTATCGCCAGGAACATAGGTGCTGATGTTGAAAAGGCCAAGCTCGCGGTGCGATTGGCTAAGGCCGATCTGGTGACGGGCATGGTGGGCGAGTTTCCAGAGTTACAGGGGCTGATGGGGCGTTACTATGCGATCGATAAAGGCATTGATGCAGAAGTAGCCGATGCCATCCGCGACCATTACAAGCCGCAGGGGCCGAGCGATTCAATTCCAGTTTCGAAAATTGGCATAGCTGTGGCATTGGCTGACAAACTGGATACTCTCGCTGGTTTCTGGATTATTAGCGAAAAACCCACTGGCTCAAAAGATCCTTATGCCCTCCGACGAGCGGCATTGGGCGTGGTGCGGATTCTACTAGAGCAAAGAATTCAACTGAGATTGAAACCTGAGACACTTTTAGCAGCAATATATCTGTTGTCGGAGATGATGGAGAAAGGATTCGAAACCGCCGTTCAAGAATCTATCGCAAACTCATCAGTGACTTCGCATTCCGACAATATCGTCGCTGACGTTGCTGAGAGTTTGGTAAAAGGGATTCGCGATTTCCGTGCTCAATGGCCAAACGAACACAAGGTTTTGGAGTTTGGCGAACAAATTGCTGATGACCTCCTCGCCTTCTTCGGCGACCGACTCAAAGTCTATCTCAAAGACCAAGGCGCGCGGCATGATTTGATTGATGCGGTGTTCTCGCTTGGCGGGCAGGATGATCTGTTGATGGTCACGCGCCGGGTTGAAGCATTGTCGAAATTTCTCGACACGTATGATGGCAAGAATTTGCTGGCGGGTGTGAAGCGCGCCTCCAACATTCTTCGCATCGAAGAAAAGAAGGATGGCAAAACCTATTCCGGTGATGTCAATCCGCAGCAACTTATCAAGGGCGAAGAGAAAGCGTTGCATTCGGCGATTTCGCAAGCCGCCGCTCTGGCGCGCAAGGCGATTGAGCATGAGGATTTTGAAGGCGCGATGCGGGCCATTGCGAAACTGCGCGCGCCCGTTGATGAATTCTTTGAAGGTGTGACCGTCAATGACAAGGACGCCACGTTCCGTGAAAATCGCCTGCGCCTCCTGAACCGCATCCGCGAGGCAGTGGCCGAAGTGGCGGATTTCTCGAAGATCGAGGGGTAGGTCTACTTCTCCTTCCCCAAGTTTTGGGGAAGGTGGTGCACTTTGCGCCGGATGGGGTAGCGGGCAACTCCATTTGAGAGGGATTGTCGGCCATCACCTGTGAGCCCCCTCTCCCGGCCGCTTTGCGTCCACCCTCTCCCGCCAGGGAAGAGGGTTGAGTTCCGCATTGTACTTTTCAAAAAAACAATTCGGCAAGGGAACCTATAGCGAGCCAACCCGTTATCAGTTTTGGGGAACCCAGCGGGGCACAATGAATAGTTGGTGGAAATTTTCAAACGATCTGTTCGCTGCAAATCTCGAGGCGCAACGGGTGATCGCGCTTCGCGTTTACAAGCTGGCCTTGGGCGGATCTTCGGCGCAGAAGGAAGCTGAACGCATGGTCTCCGAGAAAATGCTGGCTTCAGTCGAAGCGGCCACAACCGTCGCTGCGGGCGGCTCACCCCAAAAGATTTTGCGTCGCTATCGCACCATCATGCGGGCCAACGCCAAAAGACTTTCAAAGAAACGCCCTTGACGCGCTCAGCTTCCGGGATGAATGACTTTAACGGTCACAATCGCGATCAAACAAGGCATTTGAGCGTGGAAACCCTTCGCAATGAGGACAATCGACAATGCTGATCCGCATAGGATTCGAAATCAATATCTCATGTGACCTTCCTGTGCCCATGCTGCTGGCGTTGTCGGTGCATTCAGATTTCAAAGGCCGGTTCATCGGCGAAGACAGAGTTAGAAATAGCAACACCACTGAGCTTCGCGAATATGTTGACAGCTTCGGTAACCGAATTACGCGCACGATTGCGCCCGTCGGCCAATCCACATTCTGGTCAGATTGTATCGTCGAGTTTGATGGCCGACCCGATGAGGCTCATCCCAATGCAAGGCAGGCTGCGGTTCAAGATCTTCCAGATCCCACGCTGCACTATCTGCTCGCCAGCCGCTATTGCGAATCCGATTTGATGGGAGAATTTGCCTGGCGGCAATTTGGCAATGGTCCAACAGGCTGGGCGCGAGTGCAGGCCATCTGCAATTTTGTGCACAACCACATCACCTTTGGCTATCAATTTGGCCGCCCGGACAAAACTGCAAACAACGTCTTGAAGGAAAAAACCGGCGTGTGCAGGGATTTCGCGCACCTGGCGATGGGACTATGCCGCGCGATGAATATTCCGGCGCGCTATTGCAGCGGCTATCTTGGTGATATCGGCGTGCCCGATGCGGGGTTTGATGATTTTTGTGCCTGGTTTGAAGTTTTCCTCGATGGGAAATGGCACACCTTCGATGCGCGCTACAATGTTCCACGGATTGGACGGATTCAAATGGTGAAGGGCCATGATGCTTCCGATGTTGCCATGATCACCTCCTTCGGATTGTACCGACTGGAAAGCTTCAGGGTGTGGACTCATGAACTGGATAACTCGCAGAGTGAATCCACATTGAACGAGCTGCTGCAATACCGGCCGCATCCCCAACAACGCGGATTGGGTGCCCAGTTGGACATCTCGAATACGCTGACCATCGCAGCAGGTGCGGCGCAGCTTTAGATTTGAAGAGCTGAGGATAGTCTTTCTTCAAGCCTCTCCCCTTGCGGGAGAGGCTTGAACGGTTTGCACTGATCTCGAAATTCAAAACAATGGATACAATTTCGACATGGACCGCGCTTGAGTGGCGTGATTGATAGCGCGCTGCTGGCCCTTCAAAACTCGCCCCTCCTCGCTACGCTAAGGCCAAATCAGAAAGTCCGTCATGCCCACCACCCACCTCCCCGACTCGCGATATTCCTGGTTTCGGCTTCTGGCCTCATTGGCGCTGGCCACTGTGGGCGGCATTGGCTTGTGGGCGGGGATTGTGGCGCTGCCTTTTATCCAGGCTGACTTTGGTGTCGATCGCGCGGGGGCTTCTTTTCCCTATACGATGACGATGATCGGTTTCGCCTTTGGCGGTATTCTGATGGGGCGGCTTTCGGACCGCTTCGGCATCATGGTGCCGCTGATGCTGGGGGCTGTGAGCCTGTGCGCCGGCTTCTGGGCGGCTGCACTTTCTCCAAGCTATTGGGGGTTTGTTGCGGCCAACGCCATTCTGATCGGAATGCTCGGCAGTGCGGCAACCTTCGGACCGCTCGTTGCTGATGTCTCGCTGTGGTTCCAGAAGAAGCGCGGGATTGCGGTGGCGATTGGCGCATCGGGAAATTATCTGGCGGGGATGTTGTGGTCACCGTTGCTTGCCCATGCGATTGAAAATTATGGTTGGCGTCATTCTTACATGGTGATCGGCACCGCTTGCGTGGTCATCATGCTGCCCCTGGCTCTGGCCTTGCGCACCCGCGCATCGCTGGTTGAGCGGCCAAGCCCGAGTTCTGCCTCTGGCAACACAGACGGAACGCCGCTGTTGCAAGGCGTGCTGATTTTGGCGGGGCTTGCCTGTTGCGTGGCGATGTCGATGCCGCAGGTTCACCTCGTGGCCTATTGCCAGGATCTGGGTTATGGCCCGGCTGCTGGCGCCAACATGCTGGCGTTGCTTCTGGGCTGCGGCGTGGTTTCACGGCTTGCATCAGGATACCTCGCAGACAGGATTGGCGGGGTGGGCACGTTGATCATCGGTTCAACGCTGCAATGTGTGGCGCTGCTGTTTTACATTCCCTTCAGCGGGCTGACTTCGCTCTATCTGGTTTCGGCGCTGTTTGGATTGGCGCAGGGCGGCATTGTGCCAAGTTATGCTTTGATCGTGCGTGATCATTTCCCGGCGCGGCAGGCAGGTTTCCGCATCAGCCTGGTGCTGACCGCGACAGTTCTTGGCATGGCGTTGGGCGGCTGGCTGTCTGGTGTCATTTTCGATTACACAGGTTCCTATCAACTCGCCTTCCTCCATGGTGTGGCGTGGAACCTCCTGAACATGGCCATCGCCTTTTATCTGCTTCTCAAGCGCATGCGGCCGCAGAGCCCAAAACCGGCTCCCGCCTGACATTCACCACGGCGGGCCGGGCGGCTTGACGAAGCCCCTCCATGGGTCTTTGCTGCAGTGCGAAAATGAAAACGAAACTGCCAGAATTCATTGTGCCCTTCGGGCGCCAGAACCCGGATCATTCCGGTGTGGAGGCGCTTGGCCAAAAGGGCCATGCCTTGAGCAGCCTGTCGCGCCTTGGGCTTCCGGTTCCTCCGGGATTTGTGTTGACGGTTGAAGCGTGCCGCCAGCTTTCATTGGGCGATGCCGAAACCATCAAGAAGATCCGTGCGCAGATTGAATTGGCTTTGGCCAGCCTTGCCGAAGAAACGGGATGCGCCTTGGGCGATGCCCATAATCTGCTTTTGCTGTCCGTCCGGCCATCCACGCCGGGCTTGATGCCAGGGGCACTCGAGTCGATTTTGAATTTGGGCCTCAATGACGAGACGGTTGAGGGCCTTGCCAAATCTGCCGCCGACACGGGCTTTGCCCATGAGTGCTATCGCCGCTTCATCCAGAATTATGCCCATGTGGTGATGGGGGATGATCCTGCCGCCTTTGAAGATCTGCTGAGTCTTTATATCGAAGAACGGGGCTATGTTTCGGCGGCCGAAATCAAGCCTTCTGACGGACGTGAGCTGACGGCGCGGTTCAAGGCGCAGCTTGAGGCCCATGACGGCCAGAGCTTCCCGCAACAGCCGCTCGATCAGTTGTGGCATGGCATCATGGCTGTGGTGCGCGGCTGGAAAGGCCCTCGCGCCCAGGCGCAGAGGAAGCTTCACGGCGTGCGCGGTGATGCGGGGATTGCGGTTGTCGTGCAGGCCATGGTGTTTGGCAATCAAACAGAAAATTCTGGTGCGGGCATCGCCTCATCGCGTGATCCGCAGACGGGCGAACTTCACTTGCAGGGTGAGTTCCTGCCCTTGGCGCAAGGCGCTGACCTGATCACCAGGCTTGGCAAGAGCCTGCCACTTGACGGTACGGGTAATTCGCTCGCTGCACTTTTGCCGCAAGCGTTTGAAGCCCTGAAAACCGGCCTCAACAAACTGGAAGAACATTGGCGCGATGCGGTGCAGATTGATTTTACAATCTCGCAAGGTGCGCTGTGGTTTCTCGATGCCAAGCCGCAACGGCGCAACACGGCGGCGGCCATCAAGATCGTGGTTGATATGGTGGAGCATGGTTGGCTTTCGGCAAATGAGGCGCTGCTACGCATTGATCCCTTGTCTTTGGATCAACTCTTACACTCCTCGCTTGATCTTTCAGCCAAACGCGAAGTGGTGGCGGCTGGGGTTCCCGCATCGCCCGGCGCCGCTTCAGGCATGATTGCCTTTGATGCGGAAGAAGCCGGGCTTTGGGCCAGCCAAGGGCGCAACGTCATTCTGGTGCGCACTGAAACGTCACCTGAGGATATTCGCGGCCTTCACATGGCTGCTGGTGTTTTGACGACGCGCGGCGGCATGACTTCTCATGCGGCTGTGATCGCGCGCGGCATGGGCAAGCCCTGCGTGGCTGGTGCGTCAGTCTTGAAAATTGATCTTGCGGAAGGCGTTTTGCGAGCCCCTGGCCTCACTTTGACAAAAGGTGACGTGATCACGCTTGATGGTTCCACCGGCCAAATTCTCAAAGGCGAAGTTGCGGTGGTGAAGCCATCGCTAACAGGTGATTTTGGAACCCTGCTCTCCTGGGCTGACAAGGCGCGGCGCATGGCGGTTCGCGCCAATGTCGAAACCGCGCATGAAGCGCGCATCGCGCGCGACTTTGGCGCTGAGGGCATCGGCTTGTCGCGCACCGAGCACATGTTCTTTGAGGGGGACCGCATTATCGCCATGCGCGAGATGATTCTGGCCGACAGCGAAAAGGACCGGCGCGCGGCCCTGGCCAAATTGCAGCCCATGTTGAAGGCCGATCTTGTGGCGCTGTTTGAGATCATGGCCGGGCTTCCCGTCTGCATCCGCCTGCTCGATCCGCCGCTCCATGAATTCCTGCCTTCGCGGCCTGAGGAAATCGAAGCTGTAGCCAAGACACTGGGGCGTGAGCCTGCGATGCTCAGGAAGCGCCTGGCTGAACTTCACGAAGAAAACCCGATGTTGGGACATCGCGGCGTTCGCCTGTTGCTGAGCTATCCCGAAATTACCGACATGCAGGCACGGGCGATTTTCGAAGCCGCCATCGAAGCGGGCCAAAGCACCGGAAAGGCACCCATGGCCGAAATCATGGTGCCGCTGGTTGCGTCCCGGGCTGAGCTTGCCGCCGTGCGGGCGCGCATTGATCTGGTGGCTCAGGACATGCAGCGCGAATCAGGCGCGCAATTTTCGTATCTGGTTGGCACGATGATCGAACTGCCGCGTGCTGCCCTGCGTGCTGAAGACATCGCCAAGGCTGCTGATTTCTTCTCCTTCGGCACGAATGACCTGACCCAGACGACCTACGGCATCAGCCGCGACGACAGCGCCAGATTCCTCTCGGAATATGCTGCGCGTGGAATTTTCCCGCGTGACCCGTTTGTGACCCTCGACATTGAAGGTGTGGGCGAACTCATCGGGCTCGCCGTTGAACGCGGCAAAATGGGGCGCCCCACCCTTCATCTCGGGATTTGCGGGGAGCACGGAGGCGAGCCGGACTCTATTGCGTTTTGTGAGGAAAAAGGGCTGGATTATGTTTCCTGCTCGCCCTACCGGGTTCCGGTGGCGCGATTAGCCGCGGCCCGCGCGCACCTCAAAAAATAACTTAAATTGAATTACTTCATATAGTTAACCATATATTGCATTGCGACAAATTTTGGCTGAAATCAGGCATGTTTAAGTTGTCCCCATGGTTAACCTATGCTAAATTTTGGCGGTATATGGTGGAGTAGCGGGGCCTTCGGGGGTCCTTTCAGGAATAGGGCCAAGAGCATTGTACAAGCAGACCCGTAGAAATTACCAACCACTGCGCCAAGATTTTCATGCGTATGAAGCACCTATTGCTCCGCGTGGATCATGGCGGGATCAGGTTCCTCTCGTTCTCGCTGGCTTGATGCTGACCGCTGCTTTTGCCTTTGCCGGACATTATATTGGCCGCAGTGCCGACGCCCACAACGCCGATGCCTCTGATTTTTCTTCGCTGGTTTCACCCTCTTCCGCCTTGAGCAGCAAAGGCTCGCTTCTGCCGGAAGATATCGATTTCTCGCTCGTCAATTCCAATGCCCTGCGCCGCCAAACCGTGATGGTTGAAGGCAAGGGCGATCTGACGGGTATGGATGTGGTTCTGCCAGTCCCCGCGCCCCTTCCGAAATCGAAGGCCAAATCAATTGCCGATTTAGCCAAGCAGGGCAAAGTTAAAATCACGCCTGTTTCAGTCAATCTCAAAAATGGCGATGATGCTGCTCCTTCCGCCGCCGTGAAGCGCCTGGCGATGTCTCCCATTCCGGCCCAGATCGACCAGAAATTCCAGCTCAATGCGGATGAAAAGCGCAAAGTTCTGGTGCAGCACCGTTTGCGCCTTGCTGAGGAAAATTGTCTGGCCCGCGCTGTCTATTTTGAATCCCGTTCTGAATCTGATCTCGGCCAGCTTGCCGTGGCCAAGGTTATTCTGAACCGCGTGAAAGCTCCTGATTTCCCCAAGACCATTTGCGGCGTTGTTTATCAAGGCTCGGGCACACGCAATTCCTGCCAGTTCTCGTTTGCCTGCGACGGCCTGCCTGATGATGTGAAATCACCTCAAGCTTGGTCTCATGCCAAGATGATTGCGCAACGCGCCATCAACAATGATCCTGCCGTGTCGATGCTGGGCACAGCCACCAATTATCATGCTGACTATGTGAACCCGCGCTGGGCCAAAACCATGCGCAAATTGACCCGCATCGGGCATCACATTTTCTACGCCAACGGCTGATTTTTCTTAAAAGAAAAGTTCGAACGGCTTGCCTTCAAAGGCATCGGCTCCGCGTCCAATTGATTCAACAGCCTTCACCATGCGCCCCTTGCGCCCCAAATGACGATCCACGAGTGATGTGATCAATCGGTTGGGGGTGGCGGAAGGTGAGGCCTTGCGCAGCTGCGCCGCCAAATTCATTTCACTTTCATTTTCGCGCAAAATGCAAAGTGCTGAAAAAGCTGACGCCGTGGAGCGGCTGATGCCGGCCCAGCAATGAATGACCATGGGTGCACTTTTGTCCCACGAGCGAATGAAGGCAACGAGCCGCTCGGCATCATGGTCGGCGGCTGAAACCATTCCCTCAGCAGATGCGTTGATGTCGTTGAAGGTCAAAGCCAGATGGCGATGGGGAGCGTAGACGGGATGGGGTGTTTCCGGCCCCAGGATGCTGATGACGCTCGTTGCCCCATGAAGCACCATTTGCTGGGGCGCGGCGGCCAGACCACAGACGATGATCTTAGGCATGTGTGAGTTTTCCAAAACTTTTCATGAAGGATCTAACTGCGGCATTGGGGGCCTGAGGTTTCAAAGCGTGGAAGGCTTGTGCGGCTGCACCTGCGAGACCTTTGGGC
>JBDSTO010000117.1:0-5885 GCA_039928255.1 Aestuariivirga sp.
CACCGGTTCACCCTGATAAAGATCAGGCAGGTTTTCCGGCGTCACCTTGGCGGTTGAACCAAAAATCTGCGCCTTCAAATCGGTGATCACAGGATTGCCGATCTTGCCGAAGAGTTCCGTCATGCGGTCATTGAGTTGTGACGGATCTCCAATCTGCGTGAAGGTGCCGCGGCCCAGTTCCGATGCGCGCGTCATCAGATAAGTGTTGGGTGCTGACCCAATGCCCACCATGAACAGGCGCGTGCGGCCACGACCGGCCGAAATCGCGTTGAACAAATCCTGCTCATTGCCAATGGCGCCATCGGTGATGAACAGAACCTGGCGCAAGTGGCTCTTGTCGTTGGGTGTTGAATCTTCCAACGCTGCTTTCATCGGCGGCACCATCTCGGTTCCACCATTGGCCTTGAGATCATCAACGAAGGCCTTGGCCTTGGCGATGTTGCTTTCGGAATACTCAACGCTTGCACCAAAAAGATTGGTCATCGTGTCGTCAAAGCGGATCACGTTGAAACGGTCACCGGCCTTGAGTTGCGCCAGACCATAGAGCAGGCTTTCTTTCGCCTGTGGCATGGATGTGCCTTCCATCGATCCTGAATTGTCGATGACAAAGGTAATGTCGCGGGGAAGGGCCGGCCCCTTTGGCGCAATGGCCGAAGGCGTCACAAAGCCCAGCATATAGTCATGGCCCTTGATGGTTTCCTTGAAGAGACCAGCCTGCGGAGCAGTTCCTGCTGCTTCCCAAGTCAATTCAAAATCCTTGTCAGCCGGAACAACGCCTGACAATGCCACCACCTTGGAATTTGCATCCTTGTCGGTGATGTCAACCTTGTGGAACGAGCTTTTCACGTCACCCAATGCGAAACCCGCATTCAGGTTGACGGTGATCGAAACAGGATTTGAAACGCCATCAACATCCGGGTTCAAAACCGGTGGTTCAGGTGCAACTGTACTGGACTTCGCCAATCCATTTGTGCCGAAGTCAACTGTCTGCACGACAGGTGCGGGGTTATATCGCGGGGCCACGACCAGTGGCAGACGCAATGAATATGTGCCACCGCTTTGGCGCACGGTTTCCTGATATTCGATTTGCACCAGAACTTTTTCATGGGGACCGATGTTCGCCACTGAATTGGTGAACATGTTGGGGCGTTCCTGTTCAAGCAGTGCAGCCGCCTGGCCATTGTCCTTGGCCTTTTCATAAATGGCCTTGGCTTCCTGCTTTTCTTTCACCTCGCCGACAATGACGCGCGTGCCGGAAACGATCTTCAGCGTATCAACAGCGGAGTTATCCGGAAGCGGAAACACATAAACGCCTTCCACCCAGCCATCGGATGGATTGTAAAATTGCTGCGTAACGACGGTGCGGGCCGTTGGGCCCGAAACGGTGGTGGTATAGTCTGTTGCAACTTTGGGGGCCTCGACATATTTGCCCGGTTCAGATGATTTCAAAAGCAAATTGCCGGATTGCATGTCGTTGGGCGTGACAAAGGCCAAAGCAACCTTGGCCATCAACAACATTTGCAAGATCAGGCTGAGTACAGCGACGAGACCAAGTCTGCGCTGCTTGTGTGTGGCGTTCAATTTATCCTCCGTAAGAAAAGCCCCTTGCGGCTGTCATAGGAGGAAGTGGCACTGCGCCGCCAAGGTGCAGAACTTCAATCTTTGTCAGGCTTCCACATGCAGCGTGTTGCTTGGTGCGGCGCTTTGTGGAAATGTGCGGTTTTGTACGGGAACGCCACCATATGACTGATGATGATCTCTCCGAAGCCGAGACAGGCCGAATCTCCCAAGCGATCAAGGAAGAGCTGGCGCGTCAACGTTTGACCCGTCAGCATCTGGCCGACAAGGCGAAGATCAGCCTTTCAACCATTGAGAAGGCCTTGTCGGGCCAGCGGCCTTTCACGTTGGCAACAGTGGTCAGGCTGGAAGAGGCGCTGCAAATCCCCTTGCGCCGCCCCCGTAAGGCTGAAAACAACGGCGATGCAGCCTTGGCGCCGGAATCACTGGGCTCCTATTCGCGCCCTGCGGTGTCGTGGCTCGAAGGCGAATATCTCACCCTGCGCACATCTTTCTCGGACACGTCTTTGATCTATGCCTATCTCATCGAAATCAAATGGGACAAGGCGCTCTCGCATTTGGCCTTTCGTGAATCAGAACGCATCGACGCGCAGTTCAAGCAGGATGGCGCCGTCTCCGTGCCGCATCAGTCGGGTTATATCTATCTCGTCACCAACAAGCAGGGCCAATACCGCATGATGGTTTTGACGCGGCCGATGATTTCCGGAGAGATGTATGGCCTGCTCACCACGCTGCAATCGGGCAGGGCCACGCAACTCACGCCCGTTTCAACGGCGGTTGTCTTGATCCCTGTCAAAACCTTCGGCGATGACATAGCCTTTGGCAAAATCGAAAAATCATCACCCCTTTTTGAGCGTTATCATGCCGTGTTGAAGCGAGCCATTGAAGAACCTTTCGTCCTGTTGGTGAAATGAGAACTGTGACTCTGACGGCCGCCCATGTGGCGAAGGTTCAACGAATAGAACCCGATGAAGGCCCGCGCGCCGATGATGTCGAAATGGATGACGAAGATTATCGTCATTGGTCGGAAGAATTGCTGAAACATTTCGATGAGGGGCCACTGCGTGTGTTTGCCTATGGCTCACTCCTTTGGAAACCTGAATTCGAATTCGTGAAACAGGAGCGCGCAACACTTGTCGGTTGGCATCGCTCATTCTGTTTGAAGATCGAACGTTGGCGCGGCACGCGCACCTTGCCGGGCCTGATGATGGCGCTGGACCGGGGTGGAAGTTGCAACGGCATCATGTTTGAACTGCCGATGGAAAACCGCCGCGAGCAGCTTTCAAGATTGCTGATGCGTGAAATGTCCAGCAAGCCGTCTGAGAATACGCCGCGAATATTAAGGGTCAACGGCACATCGCAAAGCTGCAAGGCCGTGGCTTTCACCTGCAATCCTGGTGGCAATCGCTATGCCGGAAAATTGCCGCTTTCCGATGTGGCAGTTATTTTGGCGAGAGCCGCAGGGCATTGGGGATCGGGTGCGGAATATCTGTTCAACACCGTCAGCCATCTGGAACAGCTCGGCATACAGGATCGCAATTTATGGGAATTGCAGAAGCTGGTCGCTGCCGAAATCGAGGTGCTGTAACGCTCAGCTCTCTTCGCCAGCGCGCGGCAACGAACCTTGCTCTGGCTCATGGTCATGCGGTTTGCGCACCAGATCAATGGCCGCCATCACTTCCGGCGAAAGTTCATTGCCACCCTCGGCGAGATATTCAAACAGGTGGCGGCGCATGCGTGGCTCCCAGAAATTATTGATGTGTGTGGCGATCTCTTTGCGCCCCTCCACCGGTCCATAGTTCTTGAAAAATCCGCCAATCTGGTTAGCCATGCGGACCATGTCACGCGATTCCATTCTGCTCTCCGTCAAAAACCATAACACCCGAATTCGAAACACTGGCGAGCTTGAGCCCCGCCTGCCGCGCCAGCTTCAAGGCCAATGCCGTGGGCGCCGAAACCGTTGCAAGCCCCGAAATTCCAGCCATGGCGCATTTCTGCACCAGTTCAAATGAACAGCGCGATGACATCAACACAAATCCCTGATCGGGGTTGATATGTTGCCTTGCCATCGCACCGATCAGCTTATCAAGAGCGTTGTGTCGGCCCACATCTTCGCGCGCCAAAAGGATTTCGCCCGTGATGGAACTCCAGGCGGCAGCATGCACCGTCTTGTTGATGGCATTCATCGGCTGGTGATGGGGCAGGGCCGCGAAAGCCTTCTCGATGGCGGCAACCGCCATGGGCGAAGGTTTGAGCTTCCGGTTTGGCATGCGAATGGCATCATCCATTTCCGCGATGCCACACAGCCCGCAACCGACACGGCCCTCAAGCGTGCGAGAAATCATCCGCTCACGGAGCAATTTGTTTTCATCCACCGAAACATCAACTGCAACCCCATCGCCCGAAGGGAGCGCGAGAACATTGTTGATGTGCGAAGCATGAGCCACAAGCCCTTCCGTGAGGAAAAACCCCGCGCCGAAATCTTCCAAATCCGCCGGCGTTCCCATCATCACCGCATAAGATTGCGAGTTCGCAAGAATGGCCAGAGGCACTTCTTCAGGAAGCGCCCATGTGGTGGGAACGCCGTTGAGGGTTCCTCTTGCTGAAACAGAGTAAGAGCCCTCATCCGGCCTTCGGCCACCTTCTCCCATCTTCGACGGGAGAAGGCTTTCACCATTTTGCGCCTTCGCCCGCGCGGCTTCGCGTGGGAGAAGGTGGCGCGAATGCGCCGGATGAGGGCTCTTCGCCAATCTCACTCCGCAGCAACCCGCTTGTTGTCATGCTCGCGGATTTCCCAATCCTTCTGCCAATCGGAAGATTGGTTGGATGGGTTCACCTGAACCGCCGTCACTTTATATTCAGGACAATTGGTCGCCCAGTCAGAATATTCAGTGGTGATCACGTTCGCACCCGACACCGGGTGATGAAACGTTGTATAAACAACGCCCTGCGGCATGCGCTCGGTGATGACAGCGCGCAGCGACGTCCCGCCAATGCGGCTGGTGAGTGACACCATGGAGCCTTCCTTGATGCCGCGCAGCTCGGCATCATGCGGATGCATTTCGAGAACGTCTTCCGCGTGCCATTGCGAATTCTCGGTGCGCCGCGTTTGCGCGCCGACATTATATTGCGAGAGAATGCGCCCTGTCGTGAGGATCAGCGGGAAGTCGCGGTTGGCGCGTTCCGGTGTCGCCACATATTCGGTAATCATGAAGCGGCCCTCGCCGCGCACGAATTTCCCAACATGCATGATCGGCGTGCCTTCAGGCGCATTGGCGTTGCACGGCCACTGGATCGAACCCTTCTCTTCAAGGCGCGCAAACGACACGCCAGCAAAGGTCGGCGTGACCAAAGCAATCTCATCCATGATCTCGGCGGCATTGTTATAACGCATGTCATAACCCATGGCCTGTGCGAGGTCGCACACAACTTGCCATTCATCCTTGCCCTGCATCGGCGCCTTCACCTGACGCACGCGGTTGATGCGGCGCTCGGCGTTGGTGAACGTGCCATCCTTTTCAAGGAAGGATGTGCCGGGCAGGAACACATGGGCAAAGGCTGCAGTCTCGTTCTGGAACAAATCCTGCACGATCACGCATTCCATATTTTCCAAAGCTGCCGTTACATGGTGTGTGTTGGGATCAGACTGGGCAATGTCTTCGCCCTGGATGAAGATGCCCTTGAAGGTGCCTTCAACAGCAGCATCAAGCATGTTGGGAATGCGAAGGCCGGGCTCGGGATCAAGATGGGCATTCCACGCCTTCTCGAAAATCTCGCGCACGGTGTTATCGGAAATATGGCGATAGCCCGGCAGTTCATGCGGGAATGAACCCATGTCGCACGAGCCCTGCACATTGTTCTGGCCGCGTAAGGGATTCACGCCAACGCCATCACGCCCAATGTTTCCGGTGAGCATCGCAAGATTGGCCATGCCCATCACCATGGTGGAGCCTTGGCTGTGCTCGGTCACACCAAGCCCATAATAGATCGCTCCATTGCCACCGGTGGCAAAAAGTCTCGCAGCGGCGCGAACTTCAGAAGCCGGAACCATGGTCTCGGCTTCGAGCGCCTCGGGCGAATTCCTCTGTTCACTGATGAATTGTGTCCAGCGCGCAAATTCCGCCGTGTCGCAACGTTCAGCAATGAAAGCCTTGTTCTCAAGACCCTCGGTCACGATCACATGGGCCATGGCATTGACCACGGCGACGTTGGTGCCGGGGCGCAATTGCAAATGATGCTGCGCTTCAATATGGGGCGAACGCACCGTGTCGGTGCGGCGTGGATCAACCACGATGAGTTTGGCACCA
>JBDSTO010000118.1:0-5908 GCA_039928255.1 Aestuariivirga sp.
GCGCCACCGCACAGGTCCTTTAGTGGGCGCCAGGCTGGCGGCCGCCTGCCAGAATTTCCTGCAGCATTTGCACCCGGGCAAATTCTGCATCAATTTCCGCACACCACTTGCGAACATAGCCACGCAATACGAACGAGAATTTGCCCTGGGCGCCATCAGCAGCGCGATTTTCGATGAAATCCTTAAAGGTCACGCCAGCCACATCAACCTGCTCGTAAGCCATTTCGTTGAGCTTGGGCACGTCGATTTCCTGGGCCTTGGGAATGGCAGAGAAATATTTGCGCGTGGTCGCTTCATCCCATTCAAAGAAGTTAGTTTCGTTGATGAAGTTGCGCGCCACAATATATTGGATGCCTTGCAGGTATTTGGCAATTTCACCAATTTCATCAAGAGACGCGATCGATGAACCCACAACATGCATCAAACCCATGTTGAACACGCCGTTGCGCGTCGCTTCCAAAACGCCAATGCGCTCGAAAAGATCAAGTGCGTAAGAAAGGTTGCCGGCCTTGAGATCAACCACGGTCACCGGCACATTGGCCGTTTCCATGGTGTCGAGAACCTTCATCTGATGGGCCACATTGCCCAGATCAATGACTTCGGTGGTGGCTGGATAAAATCGCCGCAGGCTGCCCCTTGGATTTTCCGTATCAAAAGCGCGAGTCAGAATGTTTTTGCGGGCAAAATAGTCCAGAAGTGCCCGAGAAACCGTGGTTTTGCCCACGCCACCCTTGTCTGCACCTACGAGAATAAGAGTTGGCTTCATTGGTCCCCTCCAGTCAAAAAATTGATCTACCCCACCACTCTCGCCTCATATCATGGCAAAATTGCAGAGTATACGGGCGACTTTGTTGGTTACCGGATTTGGTTAACTGTAGCGCTTCGGGCTGTTGAAAGCAGTGGGGACCTGCGTTGCAGCAGTAGCGGTTCACGCTAGATTTCTTTATGTCTATACCGACGGTTTAAACTCAAAAAAAGCATCCCATATGACCCAAAGCGCAGAACAATCCGTTGGACACCAAGACGTGGAAGTCACCCAGAGTTTTAAAACATTCCTCTCGTGGACGATTTATCCTTTCTCATGGGTGATTTTGCTCGGCTTATATTTCGGTGCTGACCGGGGTTATTATTCGCTGGCCGTTGCTCCATCGATTCTTGGTGGCACGCTCATCATCCTCTATTTGATTTGTGAACGCATCGTTCCTTACGAGAATAAGTGGCAAATGACATGGAGCTCATTCCTGTCGGATTTGAAATATTTGGTCAGTACCAGCGCGTTCTCTGCCATTTTCGGCACGCTGATGGGCTATCTGGCCATCACATCTGTGGGGAGTGAAAACGGTTTTGCCTCTCATTGGCCCTTCATGGTTCAGTTGCTGGCCTGCTTGCTCATCTATGATGCCATCAATTATACGATCCACCGAGCCATGCACGAGTCCTCCGGCAAATTCGGTCATTTTCTTTGGATGGTCCATGCCGCTCATCATTTGCCGCCCAAGGTCTATGTGATGATGCATGCCGTTTTCCACCCATTGAATGTTCTGACAAACACAATTCTGGTGATGATCTTGCCCATCTGGCTCATGGGATATAACCCTCGGGTGATCGCCATGTTCATCATGATCAACACGCTCAATGGGCTCATCTCACATTTCAACGTAAACGTGAGGATGGGATGGCTTAACTACATTATGGTGGGAACGGAATTGCACCGCTATCATCACAGCGCCGACATCGACGAAGCCAAGAATTATGGCAGCAACGTTCCGTGGTTCGACATGTTGTTTGGAACTTTCGTCTATCGCCCAGGCATTCCGCCCGCGAATTTGGGCGTAGCGCCCGAAGCAGGTCTTCCTGACTATGGCGAATATCGCAAGGTTCTGGCGCTGCCATTCCGTGCTGATTGATGAATTTCTTCATATCGGCTAGACTGCATCAATGTCACAACACGTTCCCCAAAAGCGTCTGAGCGCCCCTGATATTCGCAATCGCAAAGGAGGTGAACCCATCGTTTCGCTCACCTCCTACCATGCACACACGGCAGCCATTGCGGACAAATACGTTGATTTCCTGCTCGTGGGAGACTCCCTCGGCATGGTGATGCATGGCTATGAGTCCACCGTGCCTGTGCCGCTTGAACTGATGATCATGCACGGTCGCGCCGTAACACGAGGGGCCAAACACGCATTGGTCGTCGTCGATATGCCCTTTGGGTCTTACGAAGAGAGTCCCGCCCAGGCTTTCCGCAACGCTGCAAAAGTGATGAAGGAAACCGAATGTGGCGCCATCAAGCTTGAGGGCGGTAAGCGCATGGCCGAGACTATAAAGTTTTTGAGCGAGCGGGGCATTCCCGTCATGGCCCATATTGGTTTGACCCCGCAGGCAATCAACGTCTTTGGCGGCTTCAAGACGCAAGGCCGTGAACGTGCGCAATGGGCGTCCATTGAAGAAGATGCGAAAGCTGTCACAGAAGCGGGTGCCTTTTGTGTGGTGCTCGAAGCCTTGGCCGAGCCCCTGGCCGCCAAAATTACCAAGATGATTGATATTCCAACCATCGGCATCGGCGCATCAGCAGCGTGCGACGGCCAAATCCTGGTGATGGAAGACATGCTGGGCTTGAGCCCGCGCGTGCCGAAGTTCGTCAAGGAATTCGGCAAGGTGGCCGAGGCCATTGAAGGAGCCATTGGTGCCTATGCCAAAGAAGTGCGCTCGCGACAGTTTCCCGGCAATGAGAATACCTACTCTGTCAAGGATTGACCCTCTTCGGTAGCCGCCCAAATTCCGCCATCGACTCGCGTGATTCATGCTATTGATGGGCGGGGACTCTGAAATGCGGCTGAACCGACGAAACTTTGTTGGTGGAACTCTGGCGCTTGCCAGTATGCCGCATTTGGCCTTCGCCCAAACGGTTGATGGAACACTGATCCTCACCGCAGAAAAATCCGAAGCCGTACTCCTGAATGGCACTGGCGGAAAATCGCCGATATGGCGTTTCTTGAAGGACCAGCCCATGGCGGTCACTGAAATCAGGCAGGGCGAGCCCGTGAAGGGCAAGCTCATCAATCTGCTTGACGATGAAATCTGGTTGCAATTTTATGGTGTGCGCGGCGCTGCCGAAGCCATGACGTTGAATTGCCTGCCCGGCATTGAAAATGCCGTGGAATTCTCATTCACGCCGCCCGACGCCGGGACCTTCTGGTTTGGTCCAATGACAAAAGCCTCAGCCCAGCGCGGCATGGGGCTTTACGGGATGTTGATTGTTCGGGAAGCAACGAACGCGCCTGAATTCAATGATCTTCCGCTCATCATCACCGATTGGGCACTCGACGACAATGGCAAGCCCAAGGGCAAATTTGATGACCTTGATGATGCCATCGCCGATGGGCGCCTGGGTAACTGGTACACGGTGAATGGGACGTTCCGCCCACACTTAAAGGTCGATCGCTCGAAACCCCAGCGTCTGCGCCTGCTCAATGCCTCTAACGCGCGGCTGCTGGATATGGCATTTCGCGGTGCTGAACTTTTTATCATTGCCGAGGATGGTCAGCCCGTTGTCATCCACCGTCTGGCTGATGACCGCGTAAAACTGGCACCGGGCCAGCGCATTGATCTTGTCATCGAAAGATTGGTGGATCAACTCACCATGACCTTGGGCCTCACCGAAGACAGCATCATTCTTGGTGTGATAGAGCCTGCAGGACCCGACACTGCAGCTAGTCTTCCTGATAATTTCGCACTGCCCAATAATCCCCTGTCCGAACCTGGCGACAAATCGACGGCCCGCGAAATCGCCATCACCATTGCGGGTGGCACAAAGGGCGGCCTCAAATCAGCGACTGTGGGCGACGAAGAACTGGATTTGCGCAAGCTTCTGGAAAAGGGCCTGGCCTGGGCGTTCAACGGCCATGCAGGGATGGGGGGGCCCCCACTTTTTGAAGCGAAGAAGGGAGAAACCTTGGTCCTCGCCTTCGACAATATCACGGCTTTCCCTCAGCCCTTGCACATTCACGGGCACGTCTGGAAACTGATTGAATCCGATGGGAGTCCGCGCGATGCGGAAAGCTGGCGAGATACAATCGTCGTCCCCCCTCTCGCCAAAGCCAAAATGCTGATGGTTGCCGACAATCCGGGGGCTTGGGTTTTGCAAAGCACGATTGCCGAAAGGGTCGATTCAGGCCTTCTGGCGGCCTTTAATGTGGTCGAAACGTGAGTTTGAATTGCCTTGATTTGGACCTTCTCCTGCTTTACGCGGGCGGAACGATTATGGGAGCCTGACGCTGTGAGCGAATCCGACGAATCATTATTCCGCGAAGTGGACGAAGAAGTCCGCCAGGATGAATACAAGAAATTGTGGGACCGCCATGGCCGCAAGATCACGGCCCTTGCAGTTTTGATCGTCGTCGCGGTTGCTGCCTATCAAGGCTGGAAGGCCTATTCTTTGCGCCAGGCTGAAGATGCAGGCACCATTTATTTTGATGCCTTGCGCAAAGCAACCGACGGCAAGACCGATGATGCGCTCGCAGCGTTGGGTGCCGTCCATCATGCTGGCTTTGGCCAGATGGCCAAACTGCGTGAAGCCATTCTCTTGGGCGCCAAGGGGGACACTGAAAAATCGGTTGCCGCCCTTGATGCATTTGCAGCAGATTCCTCTAATGACCCGGCCTTGATTGATGTCGCCCGCATCCGCGCTGGCTATGCGCTGGTTGATTCCGCCAAGCCTGATGAGCTTCTCACAAGGTTAGGACGCTATGACAACGACACGGCAAGTTGGCACAACGAAGCACGCGAGATTTTTGCACTAACCGCCTGGCGCACCAAAGACTACACCATGGCTGACCGTTATTTCCGGGCGATCAGGGATGGCAAAGACGCATCGCCGAACCAGCGCCAGCGCGCTGAAATGATGTTGCAATTGATTGCGCCCAACCTGGTAACGAAGTGAGGCCACTCATGTTTAACAAGACTGTTTTTCTTGTGCTCGCCCTGTCTCTGACGATGGCGGGCTGCACAACCTTCAAGAAGGTAACAGGCCAGACCAACGACACGGTTTTGCCAGGACAGCGCGAGGACATTCTCCCGCCCGACCAGCAAACAGCGCGTGATCCAGCGATCACAAATGGCCAACCCTCACCGGGCGGCGCCATCCAGCAGGACACGATAACTCAACCGGGAATGGCGCCTGCACAGCCCGGCATGCCCCAAACGGCCCAGAAGGGTGATCTTTTGCCCGGCCATCAGGGCACCGTTGTGACATGCGACCCATTGGTTGAAACTTGCCCCGGCATGGTTCCTGCCACTCCGCAAAAAGTTGCAACAAAGGCCAAGGCTGGCAAAGTCATTACAGCTCCACCCAAAGCTGGCGCAACTGTCGCCGCCAAAACCGACACGTCGGTTGAGACCGTGGGTGCAGACCCGATGAAGCCTGAGGCAACTCCGATTAAAAAGAAAAAGAAGAAAAAGCTGCTATTAAAGCCGAAAGACACTGCCGCGACCGCTCCAGACATAACAATGCCGGGTGCCGCTGCCCAGGCTCCGCCACCCATTGTGCCGCCTGACGCTCCCGCTCAATGACCGTTACAGTCGCCATCATCGGCCGACCCAATGTTGGCAAGTCTACGCTCTTCAACCGGTTGATCGGTCAGAAAATCGCTCTGGTCGATGACCAGCCGGGCGTCACGCGCGACCGCCGTGAAGGCGAGGCGCGTATCGCCGACATCGAATTCAATGTCTTTGATACGGCAGGTTTTGATGAAGCCAAGAAAGGCAGCCTCGAAGCGCGGATGTCGGCGCAAGCTGAAGAGGCCGCCCGCCTGTCGGACCACATCTTCTTTATTATTGATGCACGCGCTGGCGTAACACCCGTCGACAAAATGTTTGCTGAACGCATCCGCAAGCTGGGAAAGCCTGT
>JBDSTO010000119.1:0-6711 GCA_039928255.1 Aestuariivirga sp.
GCCTCATTTGCAAGCCCTGAATGCAGATGTGGACAAAATTTGTGAGCGCTTGGCCAAAACCACCGATCCCGGCATTGTGGGCATCCTCAGGAGCCCAACATGAGTTTCAAAGCCCCCCACAATCTCACCATCGTCAACCACCCTTTGGTGCAACACAAGTTAACTCTTATGCGCGACAAGGGCACCCCATCGGCGGTGTTCCGCCAGCTCTTGCGCGAAATCAGCCTGCTCTTGGCCTATGAGGTCTCGCGCGACCTGCCCATGACCACCCAGAAGATTGAAACGCCGGTCGCCCCCATGGAGGCCCCGATCATTAAAGGCAAAAAGCTGGTGATCGTTTCGGTTCTGCGCGCCGGAAATGGCCTTCTTGAGGGCATGTTGGACTTAATCCCGTCGGCACGCGTGGGTCACATTGGCCTTTACCGCGACCCGGTTACGTTGCAGCCGATCGAATATTACATGAAAGTGCCAGAGGACATTGCCGAGCGCCGCACCATTGTTGTGGACCCCATGCTGGCCACCGGAAATTCAGTCTCGGCAGCCGTCAGGCGCCTGAAGGAAAAAGGTGCAAAAGAAATCAAATTGGTCACACTTCTGGCAGCCCCCGAAGGCATTACGCATTTTCACAAAGAACACCCGGACGTGCCGATCTTCACCGCGGCCCTTGATAGCCACTTGAATGACCACGGCTATATCGTGCCGGGATTGGGCGATGCCGGAGACAGAATGTTCGGAACGAAATAACGCCTCGTTAATCATGGGCCGAACATTAGAGCGGCGTTAAAACTTGCAGCAACACTTGCACGCCTAATCTTTGCCCATGCAGGCTCAAACAGTAAAAACAAACACAAAATTCTGTCGTGCAGATGGTTCTCCGCGCCGCGTCCTTTACGCTGAAGACCAGGCCTCTTCGCGCGTGGTAACAACCGCAATGCTCGAGCGCATGGGCTTTTGTGTTCACGCCGTTGAAGACGGCGAGTTGGCTTTGGATGCCGCGCGCAGTGACAATTTTGATGTGATCCTGCTCGATATTGAAATGCCCGTCATGGACGGTGTGACGGCTGCCCGTTCCATCCGTGCCGAGCTTGAACATTGCGCCGGAACGCCCATTCTGGCGCTCTCTGCCTTTCTGGCTGATTCAACTGAACATACCATCTGGCGTGATGCTTTTGATTCAGCTTTGCCAAAGCCCGCCAATGGCAACGAGCTTCGCCAGGCCATGGTGGAAGCATTGGCCCACAAGGACGCAAGAACTATTGTTGTTCCTGCAAAGCCTACTGCCACAGAAATCGTAGCGGCTCTAAGGGGTGGCCTGCCATCAAACGTCTGGGCCAAGCTTGCGCAGACTGCCGGAGAAGAGATGCGCCATTTGGCCAACAGCCTCTTTGCGGCCCTTGAATCGCGTGACTATGAAATGGCAGATATTTGCAGCACAGGCCTGAAAGGCTTGGCACTCAATTTTGGAGCCGCAAAAGTGGCTGTTCTGGCGGAAGATATTTCGGTCACACACCGTCACAAAATCTTCGCCGAAATTGACGGCTGGCAATCCGAAGTTTGATTGCCTCGATCTTTAAACCAATAACAAATTTGAAGTTATTGAGCGGGGTTGCCCGCTGGCTTCAGGCTTTCGAGGGCCTTCAGCATATGCAGCACCTCTGACAATTCCGGCGAAAGCTCTTGGCGAGCCCGGGCTTTTTGTGAGGTGGCAGCTGCGATTACTTTTGACATGATGAAATCCTGAATTGTATCGGCTGTAAGATGTTGAACTTAAAAATACCTTAAGCCTCCCTGGCTGAATGGCGCCCCAAATGGCCGTTCACCGGGCATTCATGCGGCGAAATTGCGGCTGACCGAAATTTTAGCTGGCAACACACAATTTCGTGAGTTGCGAGGATGAATTGAGGGAATAAAACACTCTAGGGATCGGTAACGTATCTGGTACCATTAACTTCCTGGGAGAGAACATAAATGTCGAAGTTGTTTGTTGGAATGGCCGGCGCACTGGTGGCGCTCAGTTTTGGCGCAAGTCTGGCGATGGCCGGTGGCGATGACTCAATTACCGCCCGCAAGGCCTGCATGAAGGCCAACGGCGCTGGCATGGGCGTTATGGTTGCGATGATCAAAGGCGAGAAACCCTATGATGCTGCAGCCGTAAAGACAGCGCTCGACACCATGGGCAAGGCCTGCGACGCCTGGGATACGTTCTGGCCCGAAGATTCGAAGACTTCTACCACCCAGAAAACCCATGCTTCCGATGCAATCTGGAAAGACAAGGCAGGCTTTGCTGCCGCTGGCGAGGCTGCTTACAAGGCTGAAACAGCTCTCGCCGCCACAACCGATGAAGCAGGCTTCAAAGCCGCCTTCCCGGCCGTTGGTGCAGCTTGTGGCGGATGTCACAAGGCCTTCCGCACCGCTCTGGAATAATGGCGAGAGCCATTTTCCAGCGACGTAATTTGGCAGCCCTGGCGCTCATCGTGGTGTCAGGGCTTCTGGTTGTATGGGTCGTCACGCGCACCCATCCTTTGTCAGCAACCGACATCCCGGCCCATACCGCCAATCTTGAAAACGGCAAGACGCTCTACAATGCCGGAGGCTGCATCTCATGCCATGCGCCGGGGCCTGAGTTGAAAGAGGTGAGCGCGGACATTCCCGCTGGCGGCAAGCCATTTAAGACACCCATCGGAATTCTCTATCCGCCAAACCTCACGCCCGATCCCGAAACAGGTTTGGGCAATTGGACCGAAACCGATTTTGTGAACGCCATGCAGAAGGGCATCTCGCCTGCAGGCGAACATTTAATTCCGGCCTTTCCCTATACATCCTACGCCCACATGAAAATTACCGATGTCCTCGACATCAAGGCCTATCTGGCAACCATGGCACCGGTAAAAAATCCGGCAAAGCCCCACGAAATTCCATTGGCAATGGTCATTCGCCGGGGCTTGGGCCTGTGGAAATATATTGGTTTTGATGACGCGAAATGGCAACCAGACCCTGCCATGACCGAGAGCTGGAACCGTGGCTCCTATCTCGTCAATGGGCCCGGGCATTGCAATGAATGCCACACGCCGCGAACCATTTTCATGGCCAGCGACGATTCCAGGAAATTCATGGGCGGTCCCCACCCCGAAGGCAAAGGCAAAGTGCCGTCGTTGCGAGGCCTCATCGAGCGCAACCGCTACAAGGATATGGCCGACCTCGTGCTCGCCTTCCAGAACGGCGAAGAGCTGGGCTACACCCATATGAGTTCGGGCGGTATGGGCGATGTGCAAAGCAATATTGCCAAACTGCCCGAGGCCGATGTGAAGGCCATCGCCGAGTACGTCACGAGCCTCAAATAGCAACTATTCCGCGCAAGCTTGCTAACTCACTAAAGCTGCATTAGCTTTTGCCCGTATTTCTGGGCAAACGGGAAAATGCAATTTATTGGGGGCTTCCAACCGCGAAAGCTGGAACTCAATGCGGCTGGTGTTGTGGCCGATGCATTGCTGCGTCTTGGGCGCACCGAAGACGTAAATTTTTCGCCCGACGGCAAAAGACTGGCCATCGCCGGTTTTCTGGAAAATCGGCTCTTGATCCTCAAGATCAAACATTCAGGATCGGGCAAGAATCGCCGCATCACCGCCACCGACCATCTTGAAATCTCGGGGCCTGCTTTCAAGGCCCCGCATGGCTTGCGCTGGATCGACGACCAGACTTTGATCGTGGCAAACCGGATGGGCGATCTGGGTATCTACAATCTCCCCCCACGCGATCCTAAATCCAGGTCAATTGTTCTTGAGCCTATAGCCCAGATTTCCAAACTGGATTTTGACCAGTTGCAAATGCCAGCTTCGGTCTCGGTGTTTGCACGCGCTGCGAACGAAATTGAGGTTTTGGTCTGCAACAATCATTCCCACCGCGTATCCCGGCACCAACTTAAACGTGACAATGACTTCCAATTCCTGAGCCACACGACCTATCTGCAATCTGGCCTAAGGATACCGGATGGCATCGCCCACAGCCCCGATGGCAGATGGATAGCCGTAAGCAACCATGCGCGAAAATGTATCAATATCTTCGATGCATCAAAACAACTCGATGCCAACAGCGAGAGTTCGGCAAGGTTGGTGGGTATAAGCTATCCCCACGGCCTGCGCTTTTCGTCCGCGGGCGATTTCATCGTCACCGCCGATGCGGGCGAGCCATTCGTTCATATGTTCCAAAAAAATGAAGATGGCTGGAAGGGAGACATAATGCCGATTGCGGCCATCCGCGTGATGGATGAGGAGTGTTTTATCCGTGGACGCATGAACCCTGCGAATGACGGTCGCATCAACCCCGAAGAAGGCGGGCCCAAGGGCCTCGACTTGTGGGGAGAGAGCGGCATCATGGCCGTTACCTGCGAAGAGGAGCCACTGACATTTTTTGATATCTCGCCGCTACTCAAATCCTCAGGCTCCATGCCCGACGGGGCAAAGCGGGAAATCACTGAATGGGATCCTGAACCTCCGGCTGGGTTTCTTGAAAGAAGCTTGCGGGCAGTGCGCAACACGTTGCGGATTTAAAAATTCCAGCGCTATGACGCCGTCTTTTTGAAACAGGTTGAAGTTTTGCGAAAGTTTTCAAAATCTTTCGGCATGCCTCGAAACACATTGAGATCGACGGGGCCATTGACGCCATCGCGGTGGCCCGCATCGTGATACTGCCAGAAAATCCAGCTGTCCCTCCGTTGCTGCGGGGGCGTCAGAATTCCACGCACCCAGAAAGCTTCATGGTCCAGGCTCTTGTCGAAATAAGTATCCTCAAATTCTTCTGAAACATAAAGGATGGGCCTGCAACCGGCCTTCGCAGCTACAGCATCGATAAAGGCGCGAATCTCTTTCAGCGGATCAAGCTCCGGGGTACTTCCGCCACAGGGTTCCATCTTTTCGGCATCAAGAACAGGTGGTAGCGCATCAGCGTCTTGCGGAAGTGCGGCCAGATAATTCTTCGCCTGCTCAGCGCCGCTCTTGCAGCGCGTAAAGAAGTGATAGGCACCCACGGCTAACCCGGCAGCACGCGCGTCCTTCCAGTTCTGCTGGAAATTCGGATCAACATAGTCGCCGCCCTCGGTGGCCTTGATATAGGCAAAGCGGACATCGGTTTTGGAAAGCTTCTTCCAGTCAATGTCATTCTGGTGATGCGAAACATCCACCCCAACAACATCAAACCACAATCTGGAAAACTCACGATAGGAATAGCCGAAATAGATAAGCCCAGCAAAAATCAACACCACAAGGGCGATGGTTTTTTTGGATTGGCGTTTGCGAGTCTTGCGCGGCATCACAGGACACTAGTGTCTGCCTTGAATCATGTGAACATCAAAGTTGCGAAAAATAATTCAACCCGCATCTATTCATAAAAAACGCGGGACGTTGCCATCCCGCGTTTTCAAACTTCGAAAAACTTTAAGGCTTATTCGCCCTGGCCTTCGCCCTCAGACTTGGCGAACTTCGACGAGATGTCTTCGCCGGTGGCCTGGTCAACCTGCTTCATCGAAAGGCGAACCTTGCCGCGATTGTCAAAGCCCAAGAGCTTGACCTTTACGGCATCGCCTTCCTTCACCACATCGCCAACCTTGTTGACGCGCGAGGAAGCAAGCTCAGAGACGTGGACCAAACCATCCTTGGCGCCAAAGAAGTTTACGAAAGCGCCGAAATCGACAACCTTCACAACCTTGCCATCATAGATCTGGCCAACTTCAGCTTCCGACGTAATCGACTTGATCCACTTCAACGCAGCTTCAATCGAAGCGCCGTTGTTGGAGGCAACCTTCACCGTACCGTCATCCTGAATGTCGATCTTGGCGCCGGTCTTTTCCACGATTTCGCGGATGACCTTGCCGCCCGTGCCGATCACTTCACGGATTTTGTCCGTTGGGATCTTGATGGTTTCAATGCGTGGTGCATGCTCGCCAAGGCTTGGACGTGCAGCATCCAGCGCGTCCTTCATCTTGCCGAGAATATGCAAACGACCATCCTTGGCCTGGAACAGAGCGACACGCATGATCTCTTCGGTAATGCCCGTGATCTTGATGTCCATCTGCAAAGAGGTCACACCATTTTCGGTGCCGGCCACTTTGAAGTCCATGTCGCCCAGATGATCTTCATCACCCAGAATGTCGGAGAGAACCGCAAAGCGCTCGCCTTCCTTGATGAGACCCATGGCGATACCAGCACATGGAGCCTTCATCGGAACGCCAGCGTCCATCAGCGCCAATGAAGCGCCGCAGACTGAAGCCATCGATGATGAACCGTTTGATTCAGTGATTTCTGAAACAACGCGGATCGTATAGGGGAATGATTCCTGCGATGGCAGCAAGGGGTGAATGGCGCGCCAGGCAAGCTTGCCATGGCCGATTTCGCGGCGGCCCGTGGCACCCATGCGACCAACTTCACCAACCGAATAGGGAGGGAAGTTGTAATGCAGCATGAACTTGCCCTTGGTCAGGCCATCGAGCGTGTCGATATATTGCTCGTCTTCGCCCGTGCCCAAAGTGGTCACAACCAAAGCCTGGGTTTCACCACGCGTGAAGAGTGCTGAACCGTGGGTGCGCGGCAGAACTGAAGCTTCGGCAATGATCGGACGCACAGTTTTCGTGTCGCGGCCGTCAATGCGCTTGCCCGTATCAAGAATGTTGTTGCGGACAATATCAGCTTCAAGATGCTTGAAGTTTTCGCCAACAGCCTG
>JBDSTO010000120.1:0-7381 GCA_039928255.1 Aestuariivirga sp.
GAGTTCTTTCGCCTTTTTTACCAAGGCGTCAAAATCCGGCTGGCGGGCTTTTGTGCAGGGTGTCATGAGTGCGGGAATGGTGCCGCTGAAAATTGATGAAGGCATATGGTGTTCTCCTCTGTGACTGCACTCTGCCATAAAAGCAGTTCACGGTATTTGCCAAAATACTGGAAATCAGTCGAAATTAGGCACAATCATGCATTCATGGCGAAATCCAGCAGCTCATTTCCAAGCTTGAACCTTCCCGACAATTTCGTTTTTACGGGTGAGCAACTTTTTGACAACGTTCTCGATACGGTGTTTTTTCTGAAAGATGCAGACGGCCGCTATCTTGTGGTCAACGACACTTTGGTGCGGCGCTGCGGATTTACCAATAAAACTGACCTCATCGGCAAGGCGGCGTCTGAAATATTTCCTCAACCTTTTGGCAACAGTTTTTCTGACCAGGACCGCCGTGTTCTCAGCGGCAGCGCCACAGTGAACGGGCAGTTGGAGCTGCATCTCTATGCCAACGGCACCCAAGGTTGGTGCCTCACCTGGAAAGTTCCCATCAGGGGCAAGAATGGCAGGATTGCAGGCCTTGCCGGCATCTCGCGTGACGTGCCGCAACTTTCCGGACCTGTTGGCGAACATAGCCCGTTTGCGCAAGCCATTGCCTATGTGCAGGACAATATCGGGACTGCATTTCAAGTGAAAGACATTGCCGCTGCATCCGGCCTCTCTGTGTTCCAGCTTGACCAGCGTGTGCGGGGATTGTTCGGACTGTCGACGGGACAGTTTGTTGTTCGCAGCCGCATTGAACATGCCTGCGCCCGGTTGCGTTCAAGCAAAGACCCGATCAGCGCCATTGCCATGGATTGCGGATATGGCGACCAGGCCGCTTTTGCCCGTCAGTTCAGAAAATCTGTTGGTGTGACGCCCTTGTCCTACCGCGACTACAAAAGCTGATGAGTGGCTGTTGAGTTACGCCGCCTTTTCAGCGGAACCAGCCCCCAACTGCAACATACGACAGATGGCGTAAACGAGATCGGCGCGGTTCAAGGTGTAAAAGTGGAAAGCATCGACACCTTCAGCTGCAAGTGCGCGCACCTGTTCGGCAGCCACCATGGCGGCAACGAGGTTCCGCGTTTCTGGGTCAGCGTCCAGCCCTTGAAAACGCGCAATCAGGTCAGGCGGAATGTGCGCGCCGCATTTCGCTGCAAATTCCTGCACCCTTGCGAAGTTTGTAATCGGCAAAATGCCAGGCAGCAGTTTGATGCTGATACCGCGCGCCGCGATCCTGTCACGCAATCGTAGAAAGAACGCGTTGTGGAAAAAGAACTGGCTGATGGCGTGGGTGGCACCATGGTCTGCCTTGTCCGCAAGAAATGCCAAGTCTTCTTCGATGGAAACAGATTCGGGATGCTTTTCAGGATAGGCCGAAACCGTCACTTGAAAATCACCGAGATCACGAATGCCGCGCACCAAATCAGCCGCATTACGATAGCCATCGGGATGGGGCGTGAAACGCGAGCCTACGCCCGCGGGCGGGTCGCCCCGCAGCGCCACGATGTGTCTGACACCTGCATCCCAGAAATCTTTGACCACGGCATTCACTTCCGCCTTGGTTGCTCCAACGCAGGTGAGATGGGCCGCGGGGGCCAGCGATGTTTCGGCAACGATACGGCGCACCGTTGCCAATGTGCGGTCTCTCGTCGTGCCACCCGCCCCATAGGTGACGGACACAAAAGTTGGTTTAACAGCTTCGAGGCGGCGCAGCGCCTGCCAGAGTGTGGCTTCGCTTTCTGAATTCTTGGGCGGAAAAAATTCAAAGGAAACGGCCAATCCCGGTTTTTCAGTTACGGTCATGCCGTCATCCTTTCAAATCCCGCATTGGAACCTTGGGCTTTTCCCAAGCGTGCCAACCAGAACGAAACCGTAAGACCTTGTTTGTTGAGTGCACGCGGCGGCGGCATGAGCTGATGTTTCTCGAGCTTCAAGCCAACGCGTGCCAAAAAGCTTGTGACCTGTTCATCGGAAAAACCGAGCCGGCGATGGGCATGGTCTTCGCGCAGCTCCTCCATATCATGGGGAGCAAAATCAACAATCACCAGCCTTGCGCCGGGAGCCATGATGCGGCGAGCCTCCTGAATAGCGCGCTGCGGATCGTCAAGAAAATGCAAAACCTGATGCAGGCAAACGAGATCGGCAAAGCCATCGGCAATGGGCAATGCATAGATGTCACCATGGCGAAGCTGGGCGTTTTTCAAGCCCAACCGTTCGATATTTGCGCGGGCGAACCCCAACATTTCGCGGCTTGAATCAATGCCGACCAGCTGGCGCGATTGGGGCGAGAGAAGCTCGAGCATGCGGCCCGTTCCGGTGCCCAGATCAACCACCGAGTCAATCATGCCCGGTCCAATGGCGGCGAGCGTCGCTTCCTCAACATCGGCCTCGCGCACGTGAAGCGAGCGCAGCTTGGCCCAATTCGAAGCGTTGGATTTGAAATAGGCCGAGGCAATTTCCTGCCTTTGCCGCCGCACTTCATCAAGGCGTGCAGCATCGCCGCGAAGAATCTGATCAGCATCTGGCAACATTGAAACCAGCGCTTGTGCCAGAATCGCGCCCTGCCCTTTTTCGCTCAAACGGAACAGAACCCAATTTCCTTCCTTGTGACGGTCAATCAGTCCGGCGTCGGCCATCAACTTCAAATGCCTGGAAACGCGAGGCTGGCTTTGGCCCAACACAAACGTTATTTCTTTTACGTTGAGTTCGGCTTGCGCGAGCGCAGCCAAAATTCGCAGGCGGCTAATTTCCGCAACGGCCTTCAATGCTGACAGCAAATCATCCAATGAACAGCTCTCTTTCTTTAAAACTATATAAACATATCTTTATATAGTTTGCAAGGCGAGAGGTCGAATTTGTCGTAAATTGCGATAAAATCGTCGCCTCATCGCTCAAAATTGGTGTCATCTTGATTTTTGGGCTGCAGCAAGCATATTGCCATAGTGTTGCTCCATTGATTTGCAAAAGCGACTCCAATGAAACTAAGGAACATCATGAAAAACGGACTATCGCGTCGTCAGGTTTTAGGTCTCGCTCTTGCAGCGGGGGTGTTCTTACCTTCGCAGGCGTTTGCGGCGGGATCGGCTGGAGATTATGTTCACAATCTTGGCCAGGAAGTCATCAAGCTGGCCAATGGCGGCAGGCGTGGTGACAAGGCGCTGCAACAGCGTTTTGCGAGCCTGCTCAACCGTTATATCAACATTCCAAGTGTTGCCACTTTTGCCTTAGGGACGGCAGCGAAAGATTTGCCCCCTGGCGACAAGGCGAAGTTCTACAGCCTCGTTGCTAATTATGCCGCAGCGCTGTTTGTCTGGTACGTCGATGATTTCAAAGGTACCGATCTCACCATTACGGCGAGTGCGGAACAGGGCAAGTTCACAACTGTGGACAGCACCATCGCGGGGTCGGTGGTCAATTCGGAAAAGCTGCGCTGGCGCGTGCTGGGCAGCAATGGAAGTTACCGTGTTGCAGATCTCAACATTAAAGGTGTTTGGCTTTCGATTGCCATGAAGAAGCTGTTCGGTGACACTTTAAACGCCTCCAAGGGGGATTTCGGGCCGCTTTATGCAAAGTTGCGCGAAGCCGAGACTTGGTAGATCAGGCCTCGGTTTGCTATGGCAGGATCTTTCTGCCGTGCTAAAACTGGACGAATCATGATTACACGACGCCATCTTCTCGCAGTGCTGCCTTTTGCCGTGGCAACCCCGGCACTTGCTGCTGACCACCCTTCAGTGGTTTTCATGAACGAGGTGGCCAGCCAATTGCTTAAGGCGCACCGGCTGGGAACAGTTCCTGCGTTCATGCGTGTCATTCAGCGCTATGCAGACATTCCCGGAATTGCTGAATATTCGCTGGGTGAATACAAGCTCAACAATGGCCAACTGGCGCGTTACCATCATGGCGTGGCACAATTCATTTCGCGATATTTTGTTGATCAATCCAAAAGCTATCCAATCGCCAAGTATGAGATCGGCGAAGCAACTGTGGCTCCCAACAAGGATGTTGTGATCAGTTCACGGGTCTATTTGATGGCGGGCCAAGTTTATACGGTTAATTGGATATTGGCGTGGAGCAACGGTACCTACAAGATCACCGATGCCAAGTTCCTGGGCTTCTCTATGACCTCGCAGGAACGGTCGCTGTTCACGTCGTATATCGCCAAGCACAATGGCGATGTTGAGCAACTGGTCATTGCCCTGAACCGCTGACGCAGGCAGCAGTTTGCGCGTTTGCCGCTTCTCACCCCGCAATGACAACGCTTTTGATTGTCACACATTCGATATATAAGCGTCATATCGCAGTTAGACGATGGACACCATGACCGCTTTGGCAACGCCCAAGAAGATGCGTTTCACCTATTCGACCGCCGATCAGCCTTTGCTGCAGCGCGCGGTTATCCAGGCCATTGAAAAGCTCGGCGGGCAGCGCAAGCTCAAAAAGCTCTATTTGAAGCACCAGGAAAACCTGCGTCGTGGCCAGAATTTTTTCGACAGCGCAATCAATCTGTTGCGGGTGAATGTTCGCTTTGACGATGAAGTGCTGAAAGCTGTCCCCAAAACCGGGCCCGTGGTTTTCATTTCCAATCACCCTTACGGCGTTTTGGATGGTATCACCCTGACGTGGCTTGCCATGAAAGTGCGGCCCGACATCAAGGTTCTGGCCAATGATGTTTTGTGCCAAGCCAAGGAAGCAGCCGCCAATCTTCTTCCCGTGGCGTTCGCTCCAACGCGGGAAGCACGTGAAACCAACGTCAATTCTCGCAAAGCCGCGCAAGAGCATTTGAAAAACGGTGGTGCAGTGGGGATTTTTCCCGGCGGTGGCGTTTCAACATCTGAGCAGCCGATGAAGGGCATGGCAGTTGATCTTCCATGGGCGCCGTTCACAGCCAAACTCATTCGAACCTCGCGGGCCACAGTTATTCCCGTATTCTTCACCGGGCAAAACAGCAGGTTGTTTCAGATTGCCAGTCATTTGAGCCTGACCTTGCGCCTCTCGCTCGTGTTCAGAGAAACAGCCCGGCGCATCGGGACTGATCTTGGCGTTCGTGTTGGCGCTCCTGTTGCCTTTTCCGAAATTGAACATCTGACCGAGCGTGACGACATGATTGCCGAATTGCGCAAGCGCACTTACGCATTGGCGCGACCCAGCGATGTCGGTGGTCCTGTGCATGGATTACATTTGAAGACCGGAAGAATTCGCGGTTGGAATGCTGAGAGCCGCAACTAAGCGGAACCAAATCTGTCTCAGGCCACTTGAACGAATCTGACGGCTGGTCCACATTCACGTCGTGCCGTGGGGGTACATCTTGCGCAAAATTATTTACTCGTTGATATTTTTGGTAGCCGTTTCGTCTTCTGTGCAGGCCGTGCCCTGCCCGGCAGATGGATTTGTTCAGAGTGCTGCCAAAGCCTACATGGGTGCCGCGCGCAGCGGCAGTCCGCAGGCCTTCTCAAGTGCGGCGAGCCGATTTACCGATTTGCGCCGTGTGGCATTTTTTGCCTTGGGACAATATCGCCATGACTTGCCCCCTGCCCGCGAGGCCGAATATGTTGCACTTGCGCGCAACTTTGTGGGCCGCTTCATGTCGCAATATGCTGGCAATTTCAGTACGTCGAGCGTCGACATTGTTTCATGCGCGCCAGGTGCCGGCGGACTGGTCGTCAGTGCAAAACTGGGCGGCGAAAAAACAATCGCATTCCGGCTTCGTGGCGGCGGCGGCTCATACCGTGTGGACGATATGAGTGTATCTTCAATCTGGCTCGTGCAGGCAATGAAAAGCAAGTTCACCGGCGTGATTGCAAGCCATGGCGGTGATGTTACCGCACTGTTGGATTGGTTGGGAAATTAGTGGAACTGGCTTGAGGCCACGTCACCTTAACCGCAACTCACGCAGCAAAGCCGCATGATATAGACTGTCTGCGGTAGCTCAGTAATTCTCGCTGATTTAGTTAGGTGATGAGCTGACAAAGTCAGGCAACTTTTCAAGGAAGGTGCTGGTATTGTCATAAGTGCCTGAGCGGTCCCTTGCCACCAATGAATTGGTTGGCGTGCCACCAAAAGCAAAACTGAACCCGACATTGGCCACAAAATCACTAACGTCTATCGTATCAGTCGAAGTTGGAAAACTCTGGTGGCGCGAACTGTAAATTCCATTGGCAAAGACCGATAAGCCAGAGTCTGCAACAAGATATTCAGCGCCCAGCGAAAGCGCCATTCCATTGATCGGTTCTGCGCCGTTGTCGAACTCAAGTTGACTGAGCAGCACGTCAACACGCCCAGTGAGTGCCAAGTTGTTTGACGGATAATACTTGGCCAAAGCCGCAAGTTCGAAACCGCTATAGCCGTTAGTGAAATAGGGGAAAGCACCATCAAAATGGTGAACCGAGCCGCCGAACGTCAGATTCTCGCTCGCGTAAAGTTCGCCAAATGCGCCAAAGCGGGTTTCACCATCATCGCCACCAAACGTTCCCAACTTTCGTGTCAACGATGCTGAGGTCATAATCGAGGACGCAGAAACGCCCAACGCACCGAACCCGCTGTCACGCAGGAAGACCGCACCACCATAATGCCCTTGGCTTAACGCAGTGCTCAAGACATTGTTGGAGGAATCGGAAGCAGGAACAAAACCCGTTCCCTGATCATAATAGGCCGCGTCGGCCTGTGCATTGAAGAGGCCGCAGCTCAAATCGAGGGCGCCCGAAGCAAAGCCACCATACCATGTGGGTGACGATGTGCTCGTCGGACTGAAATTAAAGGCGACACTTTGACCATTGATCAATCCGCCACCGCTGACGATGCCATTAATAGTACAGCTGGATGGGGCCTGCGCGTTGTCAGCAAATGCGCCATGATCGGGCGCAAAAAGCATCAGACTTGAAATTAGGGCCAACAACGGCTTGGAAGTCATGATTCGTCCCTTAACTGTGGTGCCCCCACCAAGGATCAGATAACCCGTCGACACTCGTAATTGCAAGGCATTAAAGATTGGAGTCGGTGTTGTGGCATTTGGAACATAGTGAAGTTCTGTAGTAGCAAGACTTATCTAACTAAAACATGCCATTAGTCAGATGGTCGAACATGGTAGTTGTTGTTTCAAAAGGTCGAAGGACCACCAATTGTAAGAGCAGACAACTAAAGCTATGAGAATTCATGCTTCCAATTTCATCGGCACAAAACGCCACCATCAAACTCATCCGCAGCCTTGACGATAAAAAAGGACGGCGCGAGGCCAATTTGTTTGTGGCCGAGGGTCTGGCCATGCTGGAACGGGCCGAAGGCTTAGGCTGGCAACCTGAATATCTGGTGGCGACAAAGCCCACATACATGTTTGACGGCC
>JBDSTO010000121.1:0-16247 GCA_039928255.1 Aestuariivirga sp.
GCCATGTGTGTCGATGGTGAGTCGATCATCATTAATGCCGGCTCCACCACATGGAGCATGGTTGAATTTTTGCGCGAACGACGCATGCAAATTCTTACCAACTCATTCCCGATTGCGCAGGAGCTCATCGCCACGAGCCAGAATCGGATTATTTTGCCGGGCGGTGAAGTTTACCGCGAACAGGGCATCGTGCTCTCACCCTTTGATGAAGATGCGATCCAGCATTTCACTGCGTCAAAAATGTTCATGAGCTGTTATTCGATAACCCCGATGGGCATCATTGAAGGCGATCCCTTGATTGCACGTGCAGAAGCCAAGCTGCTGTCGCGTGCTGACAAGTTGGTGGTGATTGCTGACTCTTCGAAATTTGAATCTCGCGGCAGCATGGTGGTTTGCCAGCTGTCGCGTGTCCACACTCTCGTGACCGACAATGCCGCGCCACCTCAGATGATCGAACATATTCGGTCTTTGGGAGTGGACGTGGTCATTGCCCAACAGGAGAGCGCTCTAGCCCTATCGGCTGCATAAGGCCGAAGGAATACAACTAAAATAAACCAGCACAACGGGAGAAAACCATGCTGAATATGAAAACGATCGTTAAATTTGGCTGCCTCGCGGCAGTGACTTCGGTGCTCATGTCGGGCGCTGCATTTGCTGATGCAGTCATGGCTAAGCCAGGTGCCGCCCTCAACATGACGTTCCTGCCCAAGTTCTCGGGCAACATCGTGTTCGACCAGGCTCATCAGGGTGCTGAAGAAGCCGCCAAGGAACTCGGCAACACCGGTAAGCTGACTTATGTCGCGCCGCCGCCGACCGACTCCGTTGCCGGCCAAATCGAAATGATGACTAATGCGACAACGCAGAAGCAGGCTGTCATCATGCTGTCGAACAATGCCGGCGACCAAGTGGCTCCGGCCGCTGAAGCTGCACAGAAGGCCGGCACCAAGGTTGTGACTTGGGACTCGCCCATTCCTTCGGGCAAGGGTGAATCAGTATTCGTGGCTCAGGTGGACTTCGGCTCAATCGGCGTCGTGATGGCTGATATGGCTCTCGAGACGATGGGCGGCAGCGGCGATTTCGCCGTTCTCTCGGCCACTCCGGATGCAGCAAACCAGAACGCCTGGATTGCCGCCATGAAAGAAACATTGAAGGGCGACAAGTACAAGGGCATCAAACTGGTTGATGTTGTGTACGGCGATGACCAGTCGGAAAAGTCCTATAATGCTGCGCTCGCCCTCGTCGACAAGCACAAGGACCTGAAGCTCATCATGTCCCCGACCACGGTTGGCATCGTTGCCGCCGCCAAGGCCATGACCGACGAAAAGCTCTGCGACAAAACCAAGGTTTCCGGCCTCGGCCTGCCGTCTGACATGGTGACCTACACCAAGGCAGGCTGCGCTCCGGAATTCGCACTCTGGAGCTTCGTAGATCTCGGCTACCTGACCTACCAGACGGCCTATGCCCTCGCTACCGGTGCGATCAAGGGTGATGTCGGCGAAGAGTTCAAGGCTGGCCGCATGGGCAGCTTCAAGATCGAGGAAGATCCGGGTCGCAAGGGTGCAAAGCGCATCCTGATGGGCCCCTTCACGGTCTACAACAAGGACAATGTGGAAAAGCCCTGATCCTGAACTGAACGTTGGGCCGTCATCCTTCGCGGGTGGCGGCCCCTTCTTGCAGATTGCGGCAAACTGTCATGAGCACACCATTGTTTGAGCTGAGCCACATCTCGAAGTCATTTGGGATGACGGCAGCGCTGTCCGACGTCTCGCTGGAAATTTTTCCAGGCGAGGTGCACGCCATAGTTGGTGAGAACGGCGCTGGAAAATCCACCCTCATCAAGATCATGACCGGTGTCTACCAGCCGGATTCAGGTGAACTTTTTGCGGAGGGAAAGCCTGTCACCTTGAACACTACCAAGGACGCGCAGTCCTACGGCGTGGCGGCAATTTTCCAGGAACCCATGGTTTTCCCCGATCTTGACGTGGCGGAAAACATCTTCATCAGCCACAGCGCTCTCTCGCGCGTGGTGAACTGGAACAAGCTTTATTCAGAAGCTGAACAGATTATCAAGCGCCTCGGTGTTTCTCTCGAGGTGAAACGCGCTGCCGCCGGCTTGACACTTGCCGAGCAGCAGACTGTTGAAATTGCCCGCGCCCTTTCGCTCAATGTCAAAGTCCTTATCATGGATGAACCCACTGCATCGCTTTCGGCTCATGAGGTGGATCGCCTGCATGCCATCACCAAGGCGTTGAAGGAACGCGGCGTCGCCATCATTTATATCAGCCACCGACTTGAAGAAATTTTTGTCGTAGCAGACCGAGTGACGGTGATGCGTGACGGCAAGCGAATTTCCACCAAACCCATCGCGGAAGTTACGCAAGCCGGCATGGTGAGAGACATGGTCGGCCGCGCGGTCGATGATTTCGCGGTGAAAAAGGCTGCCAACAAGGTGGGCAAAAAAATTCTTTCTGTGAAGGATCTCGGACGCGATGGCGTTTTCCGAGACATTTCCTTTGACCTGCACAAGGGCGAAGTTCTGTGCTTTGCCGGTTTGATCGGTTCACGCCGCACTGACATTGGTCTTGCTGTCTTCGGCGTCGAACCCGCTCATCGCGGCACCATCGAAATTGATGGCAAGGTGGTGAAAATCCAGTCGCCGCAGGACAGCATGGCGCAGGGTGTCGCGTATGTATCGGAAGACCGGCGCAAATTGGGTCTTGCCATGCTGATGCCGATTGTCATCAACACCTCGCTTGCCTCGCTGGACAAATTCGTCCGCCGTATGGGCTTCGTTGACCGCGAGGCCGAACGCGTCATGGCGGAAAGTTACCGCAAGCAGCTCTCAATCCGTTCGCCGAATGTGACGATCGAAGTGGGCAAGCTCTCCGGCGGCAACCAGCAGAAGGTCATGCTGGCCAAATGGTTGCAGACTAAACCGCGTATCCTTATTTTTGACGAACCCACCCGCGGCATCGACGTCGGCGCCAAGACGGAAGTGCACAACATCATCCGCGAACTTGCATCACAGGGTGTGGCGATCATCGTGATCTCCTCTGACCTGCCGGAAGTTCTGGCGCTCGCAGACCGTGTTCTGGTGATGCGTGAAGGTTTGCAAAAGGCGATCTTTGACATCGCCGACGCCGATCAGGAAAAAATCATGGCCATTGCCACGGCCAAGCATGAAAAGGCGGCCTAAGCATCATGATGTCTCTACTTCAACGGGTGCATCCGCAGAACTTGCGCCTCATCGCTCTGGCCATTGTTCTGGTCCTTCTCATTCTGTTCTTCGCCACTCAAATTGATAACTATCTCAGCCCGCGCATGCTGAACCGCATTGCAACAAGTGCCGCCCTATTCTTGCCAGTGGCTATCGGTCAGGCTTTGGTGGTGATTACGCGAAACGTCGATCTTTCCGTGGGCTCGTTGGTCGGCTTTTCGGCATTTTTCATGGGCGACATGCTGGGCCACTATGATCTGGGCCCGGTTCTCACGGTTGTTGCCTTCCTCATCCTGGGCGGCTGCTTCGGAGCGATCAATGGCGCATTAGTCGCTTACGGCAAGGTGCCGTCGATTATCGTGACGCTTGGCACGCTCGCGATTTTCCGCGCCTTGTTGATCGAATATTCGGGCTCACGCACCATAACCACGGATAGCATGCCGAAATGGGTGGCCGACTTTCCGCAGTTGAGTGTTTTCAACATTGGTAGCTTTGAAGTGCGCGTGACTGTAGTCCTCGCCCTGGCGGCCGCACTGATCTTTGGCATTGCATTGTCGCGCCTCAGGTCGGCACGAAAACTCTATGCGGTGGGATCCAATCCCGATGCCGCCGTGATGGCCGGCATTAATAGTCAGCGCGTGGTATTCACTGCCTTTGTGCTGAGTGGCATGATGGCAGGGCTGGGTGGCTTCATGTTCCTGGCGCGCTTTGGCAATATCACAGTGGGTGCTGGCCTCGGCTTCGAATTCAAGTCGGTGAGTGAGATCGTTGTCGGCGGTGTTAACATTTTCGGCGGATCAGGTTCGATGTTGGGCGTTGTCCTTGGCACCGTGCTGGTAGACACGCTGGAAAACAGTCTCCTGCGGTGGCAAGTGATCAGCGAGTTCTGGCGCGATGCGCTCCTCGGCATGCTGATCATTCTGGCGGTTGCCGCTGATACATTCATGACGCGTTCCTTCACGCGGCTGCGCGCAAAGAGGGATGTGTGAGATGAGAGGCTTCTTCAAAACCTGGGAAGGCCTTCTGCTCATCATCCTGTGCGTCACAATGACTGCCAACGCGCTGTTTGTTCCCGAATTTCTTACGCTCCAAAACCAGATCAACTTGTTTTCGTTGTCAATTGAGAAGGCTATCGTTGCGCTGGTCATGACCTATGTGATCATCAGCGCCGAGATTGATCTCTCTGTGGCTTCCGTGATGGGTCTGGCGGCTTGCGTTTTTGGCACTTTGGTTGCAGGCGGCTGGGATCCGGCACTGGCGATTGCCCTCTGCCTCATCGTGGGTGCGGCCGCTGGCGCCTTTAATGCCTTCTGGGTCACATATGTCGGCATTCCTTCCCTGGTGGCGACGTTGGCCATGCTGATTGGCTTCAGAGGATTTGCCCGCGTGCTGCTGGAAGATCGTGGCATCAACGGCTTCCCCGATTGGTTCAATGGCCTGGCGCGCGATCCTTTCCTGGGCCCGCTGCCCTTCTCAATCGTTCTCTTTATCGTCTTGCTCCTGCTCCTTGGCTATGTGTTGCATTTCACCAGTTTCGGCCGCCGCGTTTTCGTCATTGGCAATAACGCGGAAATGGCGCGCTATTCCGGGGTGCGCACGGCACGTGTGAAAACTATCATCTACATTATGTCAGGCGTCATTTCTGCTGCGGCCGGCCTCCTTTACGCGGCGCGCCTTTCTTCAGTGCGCGGGGACGCGGCCTATGGTTTTGAGCTCGACATCATCACGATGGTGTTGCTCGGCGGTGTTTCGATCTTTGGTGGCAAGGGTTCCATGCTTGGTGTGGTCCTCTCCATCCTGATTGTTCTCAACCTGCGCAATGGCATGTCGTTGGTCAACATCGATGGTCATCGGCAGACAGCTGTAATTGGTGTGTTGCTCATTGCCTCAGTTCTCCTTCCAAACCTGATGGAGCGTGTGCGGGTGGCGCGTTCGACACACTTAAAGGCCCAGGTCAAATAGGGGAGGAAGCCATGCGGCGACACGCTTTCAAGATGTTTCTCAATCCGGGCATGCGCGATGAATATAAAAAACGCCATGACGAGATTTGGCCGGAACTTGCCGCGCTTTTGAGCGAGACTGGCATTGGCAACTATTCGATTCATCTCGATACAGACACCAACACTCTCTTTGGCTATCTGGAAAGAACAGACGGCCACAAGATGGAGGATCTCCCCAAGCATCCGGTCATGAAAAAATGGTGGGCGCATATGAAAGACATCATGGCCTACAATCCTGATGGAACACCCGTTGCCATTGCACTGGATGAAGTTTTCTATATGAAATAGATATGTGGCTAGTTGTGATTGACTGACGTTGTCGGAGTTTGAAATTGAGTAATTGGATCGAAGTTTGCGGCATTGACGATGTCGATCAAGAGGATGTTATGCGTTTTGACCAGGGCGCACGTACCTTTGCCATCTATCGCTCACCCGATGACAAGTTTTATGCCACCGATGGCTTGTGCACCCATGAAAAAGTTCATCTGGCCGATGGTCTGGTGATGGACGAAATCATCGAATGTCCCAAGCATAATGGCCGCTTCGACTATCGTACCGGTGCCGCGAAGGGTGCACCTGTTTGCGTGAACCTCAAAACTTACCCCGTGAAAGTTGAGGGTGGAAAAGTCTTGATGGATATTGGTTCTTAAAAATCTATCCCAGAAATTCTCGCCATTGTTTGGCATAAGCCAACAACGGAACGCGATTGGTAATCGTTCGCTTTGTGCCAGGGGCTTTGACCATTTTTTCGGGTGCCAGCAACAAAGATGCGCCAATTGTAGTGCCCGTCGTGGCATTCTGTGAAGTGGCTGTGGGTCGACCAGTTGCAATTTCCAACATGTCCAGAAAATTTGCATTGGAAGCAAAAGGACCTTCAACAATGGTCTCGCCTTCGGCACCGATGAGATCAAGGCATGTTGCCGTCATGAGACCCAAATAGAAAGAGCCAGCAACTTGGCGTTCTGCTGGGTTAGGGCTGCCGATCCAATTTGCCGCGCGGTCTGCATAGGGACCAGAGCCTTGCACGATGGAAGGCAGAAGGAAGATGCCTTTGTTCAACACTGCTTCCACATCTGCAACAGTAGCAGTTGAGTGATCGTCTCCCAGGATGAGTTGGAATTCACGCCCTCCCATAAAGCGCGCGGAGGGCACGGCTTCCGCAAACGCGTTGACGTTCACTAGCGTATCGCGATGCTCATCGAGAGAAGTTGGTTTTCCGCCGATCGCCATTGAAATGACCCAAGTGCCCGTAGAAACAACAGAGAAGGGTTTGACGTGAACCAGAAGATGCGGAACCAATGAAGCATTGGAATCGTGGATACCACAGGCGACTGGAGTTTGAGGGTTAAGCCCGGTTAGCTGCGCCACTTCTGGTGTGATTAATCCCAAAGACTTTGTGGCTGGCCACAACGGCGCCATGAGTTTTCGCCAACCCATCTTGTCGACCAGAGAGGAATAGTCACCGGCGGTTGGCGACCACAGATCTGTGTGGCATCCCAATGATGTCACTTCGTTCGAAGCCACCCCGGTCAATCGATAGGCCCAATATTGTGGGTACATCAGAATTTTGGAAGTTCGAGCGAATGCTTCCGGAAAGGCTTTCTGTTGCCAGAAAATCTGCGCACCAAGATTGAGACCTAATGGCAAGTGTGGCGAACCCGTTTCAGCAAAAGATGGACGCAGTGCTGCATAGAGATCGGCAGCTTCACCATAGCCATCATATTCATAATCGAGAACGGGAAGCACCAAGTTGTCACCAGCGTCCATGAGCGCCGCGCAGGCACCATGAGTGGTCACGGAAATTGCATCAACGCCATGAGCGCGTTGGTGTGCCGCGAGGCCATCAACGATGAAACGCCACAACGCTTCAACGTCGAAATGAGGATAGAGGCCATCCTGCAGCACAGTGTTTGCCATTTTGCCAACAGCGATTTCAGAAAGACTGCCCATCTCAACCAGAGCGAGTTTGGCATTGGTCTTGCCAATATCGATGACGGCTACATGGCGAATTTTGGTCATTTCAATGCTCGCACTTCCACTTTTGAATAGCAGCTTCGGAGGCCAGCACAAGAATTTCAAATGATGTGTGATTTGATTTCCGCATTTGCTTCCCATGCCCTGATTTCCATGCCAGTATTTTAAAAAAAGATCACTCTGGGAGGTTCAATCATGGCGCAGGCAAATGAAACCGTTGACGGTTGGCTGAAAGATTTCGACGCGGCTTTGCTGGCAAAAAATCCTCAATTGGTTGCTGACCAATTTGGTCAAGATTGTTTCTGGCGCGATCTCGTATCATTCACCTGGAACCACAAAACCATGGAAGGGAAACCTTCCATTGCTGCCATGGTCGCGGCCACTCTCGATGTCACGGAGCCTTCACATTGGCAACGGGAAGGCGATGCCAGCATCAATGGCGATGTGACCGAGAGCTGGATCACGTTTGAAACTGCAGTAGCGCGCGGTAAGGGTTATTTGCGCATGAAGAATGGCAAGGCGTGGACGCTGCTTACCACCATGGCGGAGCTCAAAGGCCACGAAGAAAAGAATGGACCGCGTCGTGACAAGGGCGTTGTTCACGGCGCTTTTGCGACGCGGCAGACATGGCTGGAGCGGCGTGAAAAAGAAGAGCGTGAACTTGGCACCAAAGTGCAGCCCTATTGCCTCATTATCGGTGGCGGCCAGGGCGGTGTGGCTTTGGGTGCGCGATTGCGCAAGTTGAATGTGCCCACAATCATCATCGACAAGAACAAGAAGCCGGGCGAGAGCTGGCGCAAACGTTACAAGTCGCTCTGCCTCCATGATCCGGTTTGGTATGACCACATGCCCTATCTGCCCTTTCCAGCGGATTGGCCCATTTTTACGCCCAAGGACAAGATTGCGGACTGGCTTGAGAGCTACGCCAAAATTATGGAGTTGAACTATTGGGGTTCAACATCGTGCGAAAGTGCGAAGTTTGATGAGAAGAAAAAAGAGTGGGTGGTGAAAGTGAAGCGCATGGGCAAAGCCATCACGCTGCGCCCCAAGCAATTGGTTTTGGCCACCGGACTTTCCGGCTTTCCAAATGTTCCGAAATTCAAAGGCCAGGCAAGCTTCAAGGGCGACATTCATCATTCCTCGAAGCATCCGGGCCCAGATAAATATGCGGGCAAGAAGGTTGTTATCATTGGATCAAATAATTCTGCTCACGATATTGCCGCTGCCCTTTGGGAGAAGGGGGCGGATGTAACCATGGTGCAACGGACATCGACCCATGTCGTCAAGTCGGACACGTTGATGGAGCTTGAGGCGGGACCGCTCTATTCAGAAGCTGCGGTGGCGCGGGGAATTGATGTCAACAAGGCTGATCTTCTCTATGCGGCAACACCTTACAGATTGCAGGCCATGGGCATGATCGAGGTGTACAAGCAAATCAAGGAACGTGACGCTGATTTCTATGCGCGGCTGGCGAAGGTTGGCTTTCTTCATGACTGGGGCGACGATGGCTCGGGCCTTCATGTAAAATACATTCGCCGCGGTTCAGGTTATTACATTGATGTTGGCGCTTCTGAATTGATTTGTGATGGCAAGATCAAGCTCAAGACCAAAGTGAGTGTTGCGGAGATCAAGCCTAAATCGGTGGTGTTCAGCGATGGCAGCGAACTTCCTGCCGATCTCATTGTCTATGCTACGGGCTATGGCAATATGAATGCATGGGCCGCCAAGTTGATTTCGCAAGAGGTTGCCAACAAAGTCGGAAAATGCTGGGGCATTGGTTCAAATACCACCAAGGATCCAGGACCATGGGAAGGTGAGCCCCGCAACATGTGGAAACCAACCCAGCAAGAGGCCTTGTGGTTCCAGGGTGGCAATTTGCATCAGGCGCGCCACATGTCACAGTTTCTTTCGCTGCAGCTCAAGGCGCGCATGGAAGGGATCAAAACTCCAGTCTATGATTTGGCAAAAGTTCATCACCTGGCATAGGTGGTGCCAAGATTCAGGTGATCGATACGGGCTTGCTGCGCATGCGCGAAACTGTTTCGCGCATTGCTTTTCGACACACCACGGGCGGCAGGCCCTTCAAGATCAATTCGGCATCTGCAACCATTTGTGCGCCGATGTCGAAGAGGGCGGATGGCATTCCGCCCGTCCGATGGGCTGACAGCAACAGGCCTTCGATTGATCGTATGGGATCATCTTTGGGGACTGGCTCAACAGGAAACACGTCAGTTGCCGCACGGAATTTTCTGGCTTTCACAAATTCGAGAAAGACAGGGTAGTCCACTACGGCGGCCCGGCTCATTAACAGGAAGGAGGCATCTTTCTGAATGAGGGAGAATTCGCGCCTGCCCAAAAATCCCTGATTTTCGCTAGTCACGCCTGCGAATACGAAGATCACTTTTGATGTTGCAAGCACCTCATCGAGGCCGGCGGAAATGCATCCGTGTTTTGCAATCGCGTATTCAGGCACCCAGGGGTCGAAAACCTTGATGGGGCAATTGAATGGTGCAATCAGCCGGTGCAAAGATTTTGCAAGATCTCCAAAGCCAATCATGCCCACTGAAGCGCCAATCAGGCTGTAACTTTCAACATTGCCATCCAGCCCATAGCTTTCGTGGTTTTGCCGCATGTCCCGATCGGCGCGGGTAATGCCACGGGCCAGGTCGATGGCCATGCCCAACGCTGATTCTGCGACAGATTCTGCGAAGGCTGAACCGGGCGTCAAAACATGGATTCCATTGGCGAAACAATATTCATAATCAATGTTGTTCATGAAATTGGTTTCGACGTTGATGATGGCCTTCAACTTTTTGGCGCGTTTCAAGCGCTCTGTCGTCATCTCCGTTTGTCCAACGAGGATGGTGGTTTCCGGCAGATATTTTTCAATCATGTCATCGGGCATCGGCCCGGTTTCATAAGCGATGATTTGTCCAAGGCTTTCAAATTTCCGGCGCGTTTTTTCATCGCAAATAACGTCAAGTGTGCGGGGCAGGGGATCGACAAGGATGAGGGGTTTGGTCATTGGCGCTTTCATTGCTCGGTCGTGGCGGGCTTATGCCAGAATTTCTTTGCTGCGGGTTGGGACAGTGTCGTGAAATTCGGCGCGATAGGGCCGCGCGGTGGCGGGTAAAATGGGAAGAATGGTATAATTGGGCTCCGTGCGCTGACGCCACAGAGCGTGGATCAATTCGGCATAAGCACTTATGATGGAAGCACCCGGAATGGGCAGATCGTCTTTGATCAAGGCATGAAGGGCCGGGAGGGCATGATAAGGCACCATAGGGAACATGTGATGTTCAACGTGATAGTTCATGTTCCAATAGATCCAGCGGCTCACGGGGTTCATATATACAGTGCGGCTGTTCAGGCGGTGGTCGAGCACGTCCTCCGCAAGGCCGCCATGTTGTAACATACCCGCCATGACCATGTGCCAAGCTCCATAAATTCTCGGTCCTCCAATCAATATCAACGGCAGAAACGACCAACTGGCCAAGGCCCAGACAATTGCTGCGGCATAGATCGCCATGTGAATTCTGGCCCACGTGGTCGCCTTGCCCAATTCACTGATGGGGATGTAATCCTTTTCGTCGGCTGTGAATTTTCCAAACGCATTGTTGAAAATTATGCGGAAGTGGATGAAAGCTTCGGGAATACCAATGAAATTTGTAATCCCCATGAGCCACGCAGGCGGGCGCATGAAGGCGATCTCTGGATCTCGCCCCACGATGATGGTATCCGTGTGATGCCTCGTATGGCTCCAGCGCCAGTTCACGGGGTTGCGCATCACCATGAACGAGGCAATGTGGTAGACCGCGTCGTTCATCCACGCGGTGCGGAAGGCGGTGCCGTGACCACATTCATGCCAGCGGGAATCGGAAGCTGATCCATAGAGCACGCCGTAGACAAAGAAGAATGGCACAGCCCACCAGCTGCCCCAGAATGCGATGCCTCCTGCTGCGGTGAGGATGAGTAGCCCGATCCAGATTATGGTGTCGCGGATGGCGGGGCCATCACTGCGTTGCATCAGTTCTTTCATGGTCTTTCTGGGAATATCGGAGTGATACCATTCAGCAGAAGCCAGACCGATCTCGACTGCGCGGCGGCCCTCGGCGCCTGTCAGGCTATAGTCGCGCTTCTTGAAGACTGCGGCATCCGAGGCTGTCACGGGGTTTTTCCTCTTGAACCATAAAGGGGAACAAATTTGCCCGAAGGCTTGGGATAGTCATTGTCAGGCTGTTTTGCGATGGAGGAGATCAGTTTTTCGGCTTTGGCAATTTCATCGACACCATCCAGAACGGTAAATTTGGTGTCATAGCTGCGTTCTTCGCCTGCATCGAGCCAGATCATTTCTCCGCGTTCGCGCGCAAAACTGTTTCCCTTAATGTGATGGGTCGAAGGCTCGATGGCCATAACATAGTGGCCAGCGAGAAAGTTCTGCCATTGGTAGGCGCAGGGCAACTGGTCTTTCCTGGTTTCAACGCAGATGCCGAGGCCCAAGCGGTCATTGACGACCGCGACCGGCACACTCCCCTTGGAATTCGCTGCCATTTCGTAGGCCCAAACTTGCTCCCGAAAGTTTGCTTGTGGCGTAGGGCAGCGCTGGTAACCCACGCCTTGGCTTTGCAGACCCTTGCCTTCATGTGAAGCCCAGATCACGTCGCGGATTGGTGCGAGATAACGCGAGCCCTCGTCAATGACGGGATAGCCGAGATTGACGTGATAGAAAAACATATGTGGCGTTTTGGCAAAGCCCGCATTGACCACACGGTCGGTCAACCGGATTTCATTTCCGCCAAGATCAACTTCAATACGGCGGTGGAGATGCAAGACTTCGCCAAAGACTGCGGCCTGCGCCACGACACCTTCAGCGAACAAAATGCAACGGTTGCCTTCCCAACGTTCGCCGTAGCCTGAAAGCTTGGCGGGGATGGACCCTATACGGCCATGAAGTCCGTGTTGCACGCTCTTGCGATAGGGATAGTTGTAGTTCTCGGCTGAAACTTCTTCGGGCCCCAGAATATGATCAAGGCCGCAAGTGCTGAGAAAGCCTGAGAAGGATCGCACCCAGCCTATGCCTTGCTCACCTTCATGATCATGCAGGCCCGGATGGCGGAAGCCTGTTGGCGAATGCCAGCCGATGGCGCGGCCGTTGTGTGAGACTTCGGCAATATCCATGGCACGATCCACCAAAACGGTGAAGTAAAGCCCACTTCCCGTGTGGAATTCCAGCATTCGGATTCCGCGCTCGACACCATTTTCGAGGGTGACCAAACGCACACCGCCAAATTGGGCCAGGCTGCCTGTACGCTCTGCCAACATCGCCGCATTGACTGGCTTGCCATAAAGGTTTGTCATTTGGTGCAACTCCCAGCCTGTGTTTTACAGCTGACGTTAATCTGGATCAACGTCATTGGCATTAGCCTTCAGAACAGTTGCGGGGTTCTATCAAGCCATGACCATTCCCGCCGACGAAGATCGGTCGCTATTGCACCAGTCCGCGAGCATCCACCTTGGCGGCACCCAGCACCTTTTGCCCACGCACAAAAACCACCTCGTCAAAAAGATTGGTCACCGGGCAGACATGATTGGGCGTGACGCGAACGAGATCGCCGATTTTAGGCTTATCTGCAAGTTCGGAAATGTCGAGATAGCCATGCTCCTCATTGGCCGCGAAGATTTTGGCGTCCCTCAAATCATGCACAACGCCATAGCCCTCAAGGCCGAGGAGATCGCTGGTGAGAGACTTTGTGCCAGCATCAATGATGGCGCGGGCTAACGTTGGACGACTGACGACAGTTGCAAGCACTGTGAGAGCACAGTCTTCAAAGCCGCATGTGCCACGGGCCACCAGTGAGCGGTCAAAATAGATATAGGTGCCTGCGCGATATTCAGTGAGTTGCGACAGGCCTTCATCTTTCCACATGTCCGGCGAGCCGCCAGAGGAAATGGTACGAACCTCAAGTCCAGCTTTGGTACAAAGCTCGCGTGCCTTAACAAGGAATTCTTCGGTCTGAATGCGTTGACCAGTGCCAGCATAAGTCATCAGGCCTCCGAAGGAGAGGCCCGCTGTTTTGCTGATGATCTGCGCCAGCTTAAGTGCGGCTTCGGGCGATTGAACGCCGTTGCGCCCCGCACCCGTATCGCATTCCACCAGCACGGAAATATTTCGGCCTGCAGAAACTCCCGCAGCCGCAAGACCTGCGATCATGTCGGCATTGTCGGCGACCACTGAGATGTCTGTCCGTTTGGCAAGGGCGGCCAGACGTTGGGTTTTCTTTGCGCCAACCACATTGAATGTCAGCAACATGTCGCTGATACCAGCATCAGCCATGACTTCTGCTTCACCAAGCTTTTGGACAGTGATGCCTTTGGCCCCTATAGCCATTTGAAATTTGGCCAAACCCACAAGTTTGTGCGTTTTGATGTGCGGCCGATTGGCAAGCCCCAAGGCATCACAACGTTTTTGCCAGCGCGCTGCATTTCTTTCGACCACATCGATGTCGATGACAGGGACCGGCGTTTCCAAATCTTCGAGATGATCACCGACGGGGCGGAGTTTAAGATAGTCAATCAGGGACATGGACTTGTTCCGATCCATCAAGTTGGGTTCAAGCGGAAGTCTTTGCCTTCAGGCAAGGTTTGTCCACCATCGACAATGATTGTGGTGCCCGTAATATAAGAGGCATCTTCCGATGCCAAGAACAATGCTGCGTTGGCAACATCACGCGGCGTTCCCAGACGCCCCAACGGCACAGCTTCTTCCATCATCTTGATAAATGAGGTTGAGCGATGTTGCTTCATGCCGTCGGTTAAGATGTTGCCCGGCTCAATGCCGTTGACAGTAATATTGTAGCCAGAGAACTCAAGTGCAGCGGCTTTGATGAAACCATTGATGCCGGCTTTTGAGGCCGAATAATGCCCGTGGCCGGGGCTGGTGACGCGAGGGCCGGTGATTGATGACGTGAAGATCATGCGGCCTCCGCCGCGCTTTCGCATTTCGGGGAGAGCAGCGCGGGCCGAGAGAAATGTGCCTTTGAGATTGACCGCCAGCACGGCATCCCATTCCTCGGGGGAGGTGTTTTCAATCAGCGTCCAAGGGTAGATACCGGCATTCTGGACAAGAATATCAAGCCCGCCAAAGCTTGAGACCGCGAGCGTTACAGCGGCTTGATTTTCATCCAACTTGGCCACATCGATTTCGATGAATTTGCCGCCCAGGCTGCGCGCCTTATCTTGGCCTTCGGCTACAAGGTTGTCGGCGATTACGACCTGCGCGCCCTCGCCAGCAAAGCGCTCGGCAATTCCTGCACCAATCCCGCGCGCGGCGCCGATTACCAGGGCGACTTTGCCCGCAAGTCTTTTCGTCATGTGAGTTTCCGCCGAATGGTCAATTTAATTGTATCCAGCAGAACAGCTGCCAGCACCAGAGTTCCGAGGATCATTTGAGTATAGTGGGCGGGCATGCCCATCAGGTTGATCGCGGTTTGGATGGAATGCAGCAGCAGAACACCTGCATAAACACCGGGAAGCCTTCCCACGCCCCCTTTAAGGCTTACTCCGCCGATTACAACGGCGGCAAAAGCCTGGAATAACATTCCAACCCCTAGGCCGGCTGATGCACCCGACGTGCGGATGGCAAGAAGCCAGCCCGCAAAGCCTGCAATGGCGCCCGCCAGCAAGAATGAAATCCACACCAGTTTATCAACAGCGATGCCAGCGCGAAAGGTGGCGGCGCGGTTGCCACCGATCATGGTGATGTGGCGGCCAAAGGGCGTCTTGGCCATGATAAAGGTGAAGACGACGAAGCCAACAATGGCAAGCCAGGCAATCAGGGGGATGCCCAGAAATGTATCAATGCCGATGAACCTGATGGTGGGAGCCAAATCTTGAGCCGACCGGCCGCCAGACAAAGCAACGACCGCACCACGCACCCAGATATACGAAGCCAAGGTGACGATGAAGGCATCCATTTTCAAGTTCACGACAAGCAAGCCATTCAAGTAGCCAATTACGGTTCCGACAGCCAGCGCAATGACAAGTGAGACGGGGAGGGCGAGCCACTCCGGCGTTAACGTCCAGCCGATGCCGATGCCATGCGAGCAGAACAGGATGCCTGTGACCATGGCTGAAAGAGCAGCGGTGGATTCAACCGAGAGATCCATGTTTCCGGCGATGATGACAATGGCAAGGCCGATTGCCATGACACCCACCATGGTGGAGCTTTCAATGATGTTGACGAAGATGCCGGTCTGGAAAAAGTTCGGTACCAAAGCCGAGAACACCACGAGCACAAAGGCCAGCAGGAACCAGACAAGGTTATCGAGAACGAATTCCACCATCGCTCTGTTACGGCGTGTGATCATATGATTTGTCCTGCAAAGGAATGCCCCGGACCCTTAAAGGGTCCGGGGTCGCAATATTGCTTATTCTACGGGTGTCACCTTGTCGGCAGGGGCCTTCAGATTACCCCAGAAGCGGGCTTCATCAACGTTCGCTTTTGTGATGGCAGCACCGGGGATCTTGATGTTCGGACCCCACTTTTCGATTGTGACCACGGAGTCAAGACCGAGAACCTTGTAGTTGCCGGCCTTGATTTCCTGTTTCTTCACAACTTTGTCTGCGAACATGGCGAGCGCTGCTGCCTGAGCGTACAGCGGCTGTTCCACCTCGACATTTTCCCAACCTTTGCGGATGAGATCGAGGCCAACTGGTGCACCGTTGGAAGAGACCAACATTACGTCACCTGGTTTTTTACCCTTGGCTTCAAGCGAAGCCACGGCGGCGACAGCAAGATGAGCTGCGTGAACGAAGATCAGATCAATGTCGGGGTTGGCCACCAACTGGTCAGCAACAATCGTGCCTGCGTTGGAAGCTTCCCAGTTAGCAGCGGGGAGCGAGATGATTTTCACGTCAGGAAAGGCCTTCATCTTTTCTTCGAAGCCTTTTTGGATGTCGAGCGTGTATGGGTCCGATGGATCGCCGAGAACCTGAAGGATTTTTCCCTTCACGGCGCCCTTCTTTTCCTTGAGCAAACGCTGAATTTCATCTCCGGC
>JBDSTO010000122.1:0-18215 GCA_039928255.1 Aestuariivirga sp.
CCTTCGGCGGCTGGGCTGGTGCAATCAACGCCAAGGCTGATCAGAAGAAGAAGGACGCTGCCTATGCGTTCCTCTCCTACATGAACCAGGCTGCTCAGTCGAACGTCGACGTGACGATCGGCAAGACTGGCTATAACCCCTATCGCTTGTCGCAACTCAAGAGCACAGAGCTCTGGGAAAAGGCCGGCATGGATAAGGGACTGGCCGAAAACTACATGGGCGCCATCAATTCAGCGCTCAACAACCCAAACATGGCATCGGACATGAAGATCCCCGGCGCTCAGCAATATACAAGCGTTGTGCTCGACACCGAACTCGCCCGCTACGTCGCTGGTGAAATCACGGTTGATGAAGCGCTGAAGAACATCGAAGCCGGCTGGAACAAGATCACAGACGATTTCGGTGCTGACTCGCAAATCAAGTTCCAGGCTTTGGCCCTCGGCCCAGCCAAGTAACTGTCGATGAGCAGCAACAATGAAATAAACCAGCCGGGGATTTCCCCGGCTGGACTTTCCCCAAAGGAAACCTGGCCGGAATGGTTCGATCGCCATTCACGCACGATTTTCATCGCACCCGCCGTCACCCTCATTCTGATTTTTGCAATTTTTCCGACATTCTATTCAATTCTCTTTGCCGTGAGCCGTGTGAAATTTTCGCCCACGGGTCTGAAATTTCGCTTCGTCGGCCTCAATAACTTCTTCAATGAGTTCACTGGAACAGAGCAAGGCCATTTCCTCGGCCGCCTTGAGGGCACGAGCATTTTCGGCTGGATCGTCGTAGCCGTCATGTTGGTAGCCGCCCTCTGGTGGCTTTATCGGTCCTTCCGCCAGGGCAAATCATGGATTGGGATGATTGGCCGACTCATTTCCGCAAGCATGGCTGTGTTTGTGACTTACCTGCTCGCTGGCACGCTGCTCTCCGGCCATCAATGGGGCACGCTGCTGACCACATTGTTCTATGTGATTGTCGGTTGCTCGCTCCAGTTTGTTATTGGCACAGCCCTGGCCTTCCTCTGTTCACAGCCAATCGCGGGCAAGAGTTTCTATCGCGTACTTTTCTTCATCCCCTTGATGATCACGCCTCTCGGCGTCGGCTACGCCTTCAAGATGGTGCTCGACATCACCAAAGGGCCATTCCAGCCCTTCTGGGATTTCATTGGCCTGCAGAACTGGGCTTGGTCAGCTGACACTTGGGCCGCGCGCTGGTTCGTCGTGCTCGGTGATTCCTGGCAGTGGATCCCCTTCATTTTCATCATCATGCTGGCGGCGCTGGAAAATGTGTCGCGCGATCATGTTGAAGCGGCCCAAGTGGATGGCGCCTCAAGCATTCAGATTTTCCGCGAAATCATCTGGCCTCAGATCGTCCCCGTCGCCGTTACGATTATCCTGATCCGGTTGATTGAAGCATTCAAGATTGTTGATTTGCCCAACATCATGACGTCTGGCGGCCCGGGCATCGCCACAGAATCGATGACCCTGCACTCCTATTTTCTGTGGCGGTCCAACGATATGGGCTCGTCAGCGGCCGTCGCCTATCTGCTGTTGTTCCTCACCGTTGTGGTTTGCTCGTCGTTCTTCAACTATGTCGTACTCGGCCAATTGCGGAAGGCTCACGCATGACCGACAAACCGTATAAATTCGAAAAGACCAATCGCGGCTTGATGGAACGCCTGTTTGAAGCGCCTGCTGTTGGCGAGATGTCACCGACGGCAAAGGTTGTGGCATATTCGATGCTCGTCTTCTGGTCGGCCTTCGTGATATTTCCGATTTATTGGGTGATCATTACGGCATTCAAGGATTCTGATGCCGTCAATTTAAGGCCCCGCTACATCCCCTTCGTGGATTTCACGCCCACGCTCGCCGCTTGGCGTGATCAAATTGCGGCCGACCCCTATTGTGATGGTTATGCCATCATCCGGCAATTTGGCTTGCTCATCAACAATTCGGTGGCCTTCCTGTTGTCCCCCATCGTTCGCATCCCGCCGATGGAGCCCCAAATCTGCAAGATCTATCTGGCCTTCACCAACTCGCTTGTCATCAGCATTGCAGCAACCTTGCTCTGCGTGACAATCGGCAGCATGGCCGCCTATGCCTTGGCACGTATCCAATACAAGCCCAAATTTGGCAATATCCTGATTTTCGTCGGACTGACAATTTGCTTGATCGTTGCCACAGCCTATGTTGGCATCCCCTGGTATGTGACATCTGCTGTCGCCCTTGTGCTCTTCTTCCTGCTGACGCGGGCATTTGGCAAACATTTCAGGGCAACGCTGGCAAACGGCGACATTCTCTTCTGGATGATTTCGCAGCGCATCTTGCCGCCCATCGTTGTAATCATTCCCGTCTACATGATGTTCCAGGCCGTTGGCCTGCTGGATACCCATATGGGCCTCATCATCATCTATGCCGTGGCGAATTTGCCGATCGTGGTGTGGCTGATGCATGATTTCTTTGCTGGGCTTCCCATCGAACTCGAGGAGTCGGCCCAGCTTGATGGCTCGACGCGCTTTGGCATTTTCTGGGACATTGTTCTGCCCCTAACGCGTCCCGGCCTTGCAGCAACTACTTTGCTGACCCTCATTCTCAACTGGAATGAATACCTCTTCGCAGTTTTCCTGACGACATCGAAGGCCATCACTATGCCCATCATGGTTGCGGCCAAAAACGCAGGCGAACGCGGCACGCTCTGGTGGGAGATGTGCGCCATCATCGTTGTGATGATCATCCCCGTCATCATCATGGCAATCATTCTGCAACGCTTCATAGCCAAGGGTGTTCTCCTTGGCGCAGTAAAAGGCTGATCAACTATGGCGTCTAAAAATCCCGGCGTTCCCGTCGCCTTCGACAAGGTGAAGAAATCATTCGGCGCTGTGAAGGTTTTGGAAGAACTGAATTTGCAGGTTCATCCGGGTGAATTTCTCGTGCTGCTCGGTGCATCAGGCTCCGGCAAGACAACTGCTTTGCGCATTCTTTCTGGCTTGGAAACCGCCACCGAAGGCCATGTCCGCATTGGTGATCGCGATGTCACCAATGTCCTGCCGAAATATCGCGACATCTCCATGGTGTTCCAATCTTACGCGCTGTATCCGCACAAGACGGTTGGCGAAAACATTAGCTTCCCTTTGAAGGTGCGCAAAGTGCCACTGGCAGAGCGCGATGCAGCAGTCGCCGAAGCAGCGGCCCAAGTTCAGCTGGGTGACCTGCTTCACCGTTACCCGCGCGAGCTTTCCGGTGGCCAGCGCCAGCGCGTGGCCTTGGCGCGCGCCATCGTTCGCCGCCCTTCTGTCTTCCTTATGGATGAGCCGCTGTCCAATCTTGATGCAAAGTTACGCGGGCATATGCGCGCTGAGTTGAAGCACATGCAGCAGAGCCTCGGCATCACAACAATCTATGTAACCCATGACCAGATTGAAGCCATGACACTTGCCCACCGTGTGGCGATTTTGGAACGCGGTGTTTTGCAACAGCTTGATACGCCTGCGAAGATCTACAATGATCCCGCCAACTTGTTTGTGGCGCAATTCATCGGTTCACCGCCTATGAACATTGTCAAAGGCTCTCTGCAAGGCAGCGATTTCTTGGCGCAAGATGCTAAAATCCAGACGCCTGTCAAAGGCAAGGTCGAAAAAGCCGTGTTGGGCTTCCGCCCTGAAGATTGCCACATCACCACAGCGGCGAAAGGGGCATTGAAGGGCAAAATCTACACAACCGAATTGATTGGCGACCACACTCTCGTCACAATGAAAGTTGGATCTGACTTTTTATCAGTCAAAGCCGCGAAGGACTACACTGCCAAGCCTGATGAGATCGTAGGCGTCATGGTCTCCAAAGAGCTTCTCTATGTTTTCGATTCGACTGATGGACGCCGCATTCGCTGAGGCCGCCCAAGACCGATTACATTAGATTCAATCGGAATTTTGGCCCGTTTTGGCAAACCGGGTCAGTGACTTGTTCTTGATTGTGACAAAGATGTCGGACATCGTTCCTGTCGTCCAAGCCACCCAAGAGATATTGCCCCAAAATGTCGCGGCAACACGACCAGGAAATCGAAGTCAAATTCACATGCGATGCCGCAACATTGCCTCTGGTGCTGCAGGGCGACGTTTTACGAAAATCGATTTCGCATCAGGAGAAGAAACTTCGCGCCACCTACTATGACACCCCTGACCTCCGGTTGCGAAAGGCGCACTCAGTTCTCCGGGTCAGGACCACTGATGGTAAAGACCCGGTGCTGTGCTTCAAATCGATGGCTCTCGACCAGGCAAAGGCATTTCAACGATCGGAAATTGAAGTGCCCGCCCCACAAGGTCTGGTGGATCTGTCACTGTTTGGTGCACCAACCGCAAAGTTGTTGAAGCGCCTGTCGGGCGCCAAGTCGCTGGTGGCGCAGTTTGATGTTGAAGCGAAACGCCAGGTTTTTATTGTCACCCATCTGGATGCCAAAATTGAAATCTCTGCAGATGTGGGTGAGATCAAATCATCCGACAAAATATCGCCAATCCTCGAATTGGAATTGGAACTGAAATCGGGCGAAGAGGCGGCGCTTTACGATCTTGCCTTATGCCTCGCGGGGGAGTTTCCCTTATCCTTAAGTTTTAGAACCAAGTCGGAACGCGGTTTTCGTCTTGTTGGCGCGGCTAAGGATATTCCCGTTGAGCCAAAACTCCTTGAGCTTTCTCCTGACATGTCGATGGATGATGCTATTCGCTTATGCCTTTCCCAGGCGATCTATCATTTTATCACCAACTGGCATGCCTCAACGGCTGAGCATTCACCCGAGGCCGTTCACCAGATGCGTATCGCCCTGCGAAAATTGCGAACACTTGTTTCGGTTTTTTCAAGGTCCTTTCAGTGCCCCGAGTTTAATCAGATAAAGAAACAGGCAGGTGCAATCGCGAAAATTCTAGGCAAAGCGCGAAGCCTTGATGTTCTGGCCGAGACTCTGCCCAAACTCATCATGTCCGTAAAACTCTCCACGCGGGATGAGAGGTCATTGCGCGTGATCATTGCCAAGCAACGCTCGGCGACTGCCGGTGAAATTTCCAACCTGTTCCTTTCGGCCCCGGCGACGCTGTTCGTGCTGCAAGCCCAGCACCTTGTCACCGCGCGCGCGTGGAGTCGAACAAGGACAGCGGAGAAGCCGATAAAGGTGCTGCCTACCTCACCGAACTTTGCAAGGCAGGCGCTTTCCAAACTGCATGCCCGCGTATTAAAACGTGGGGGCAAATTTGAGACGCTCTCCATGGAACAGCTTCATTCTGTGCGGCTGTCGCTCAAGGCATTGAGTTATGCGGCGAGCGCCTTTGCCGGATTGATTCCAAACATGGGGGATGCAAAGGAATTTGATGCGGCACGGCTTCGCCTGCAACAAGGCTTGGGCCGACTTAATGACAGTGTATTTGCTTTGCATTTTTTTGAAGAAATTACGGAGGCGAAAGACGGAGCGAACAAGGCCGCCGCCAAGGCACTCGTTCGCAAATTGAAGAAAGACCAGGCTTCACTCAAAGAAAAGCTTCACAAACGGTGGAAGTCTTTCAAGAAGACGAAACCCTATTGGGTTTGAAAGTTACTCATAAAATATTTGCAGCCTTCAGTTTCCGCCAATCGAACGTCACGCCAACGCCCGGCGCTGATGGTGCTATCGCGAAATGATTTTCGACTTGAAGCGGCCGCAGCGTATATTGATCAATCGGGAATGAATGAACCTCAATCCAGCCTGCATTTGAACGCGCCGAAACCAGGCTCACATGAAGCTCCTGCATGCCGTGACTGCACACGGGGATGCCATGAATCTGCGAAAGCTCAGCCACCTGCAGCCAGCCAGTAATGCCACCGCAGTTTGAAGCATCCGGCTGAATAAATGAAAGTTTCGCTTGGTCGAAAGCATAGCCAAACTCGTGGATGGTGTGGAGATTTTCGCCCATGGCGAGTGGCATGCCCGTGGCTTCCGCAATTTGTGCAAAGCCGGCATAGTCATCAGGAATTGTAGGCTCCTCAAACCACAGAAGATTGAAGGGTGCAAAGGCGCGTGCTGCGGCAATGGCCTGCTCCACACTCATGGAATAATTGGCATCAACGGCAAAGGCGATATCCGGTCCGATCAACTCCCGCACCGCCTTGATGCGTTCAACATCTGCGGCGAGCGTGGGTTGTCCGATCTTGATTTTTACGCCATTGAAGCCCTGCTTCAAATACCCCCTCACATTATCCAGTAATTTCGGCAGCGGGAAATTCAAGTCAATGCCACCACAATAGGCACGGCAACGATCAGAGGTACCGCCCGCCATTTTCCAAAGTGGCTGGCCCCTCGATTTGCCTCTCAAATCCCACAAGGCAATATCCACGGCGGAAATCGCGAAGGACGCGACGCCACCACGCCCAACGTAGTGCATGTGCCACTGCATGGCATCGTAGAGATCCTCGACGTTGCTTGCGTCCTTGCCTTTCAAAAAAGGGGTAAGAACATGTTTGATCATCGCCGCAATGGCATGGCCGCCTTTGCCGCCGGTATAGGTGTAGCCTGTGCCTTCGGTGCCGTCATTCAGACTGATCGTGGCAGTGACAAGTTCAAAAAACGTGTGGTTGCCGTGTTTGGCGTCGACCAACACTTCTGCCAGCGGAATATGAAAAAGTTGAACATTCACTGACGTAATGGTTGGCATTGCAATTGCTGTTCTCAACTGTAAAAATTGGTAACTGGTGGAATTCTATAGCACATTCCGTATCAGCTATACTTGAGGTCGCCCGCGACGGAAACATTTGATTATATCACCCTCGATCAATGCGCAGGTTTACATGCGCGGCCAACGCGGCGACTATAATGCATGGGACGACGTATTGCGTGGAAATAGCGATCGCATCGGCTGGAGTTGGAAAGATGTGGGAAAATTATAGAGTCTCAATATTTCTAAAGGAGACTGGATGTGGAATCCTCACCTGAGTTGACGCGTTATCTCGTCTGGGGACTTGCCGTCACCCTGGGTGTCGTGCTGGCAGTTCTTGATTGGCGTCTCATTCGACGGCCTGTTTTTGGCGCTCTTCTTCTACTGGGTATAGCCGGAGGTGCCGCCCTCACCTCGATCAGCCCCTTCAACTTTGCCGACGGCGGCTACTACATGGAAGGCATTCTGGTTGCGGCAGGGTCGGCGCTGGCATTCATCGGCTATTTTGTGGTGGGAGTTGCGCTGCTGGTCCGACGCCTTTTCACAAGGACACGTGCGGAATAGTTCAGCATTCATTTAGCGTGAACCTCCGCTGAAAATCTATTCGGCAGAGAGACCCTCAAAGAGGCTCGCCACCGCTTCGGCACCGGGATCTACCACGCCATCAAGGTTGGCTGCCGACACATAAGATGATCGTCCGGCCTTAGCACGGGTCATTTTCGCGGTGGCTTGTGCCCCTTTTCGCGCTGTGGCCGCGACCTTTTCCAGCGATGCGCCTGCGGCCAATTCTTTGAGGGCCGGTTCCAAAGCATCAATCATGGTGCGGTCTCCAAGGTTGGCACCGCCGTATTGTTTCATGCGGGCAAGACCGGTTTGCAGGCCTTCGATCCAACCAGCGCCACCTTTGACGGCGGTACCTGCGGCGGAAAACATGATCGCCAGAAGAATGCCGCTGGAACCACCCATCGAGCTTGAAAGTTTTTGCCCAACGTAGCTAAGCATGGTTGCAACATCGGCGAGAGGCATTTGCGCGGCGTGAGCCTTGATGCTGCGCGCTTCTGTTGCGAATGTTGAGCCCGTATCACCATCACCCACTTTGGCATCCAGGGCATTTAACCGTGCTTCATTGGAAATCAGAATGTCACAGATTTTGTGAATGAGCGCTTCATGCCCGGCATGGCGCGTGGCCCTTACCTTGGTGGCTTTCAATGCGGCTGGAAGTTTGGTGGCTTTGACTTTGCCAATCGGCCGCGCCTTGGGCCAATATGGTGATTCAACCGGCGCAAGCAGAGCCTTTTCCCAGGTCGGTGAGAGTGGGAGGAGCGAAGCCGAAAGACCATGCATGTCGAGGGACGTTACCATGGACGCGGGTCCGATGATCAGTTTCAGCTTTTTGCCGAAGGGACCGCGAAGAATTTCCTCGGCGATGACATTCATTTCGAGAGCCGTGGCGCCGCCCAAGTTGTTAAGCAGCAGCGCGTATGATTTGGCCTTGCCCACTTTGGCAAAAAGCTTCGTCATCAAAAGTGTTGCCACCTGTTTGGCACCGGTGAAATCGATGAGTTCCACGCCTGGTTCGCCATGGATGCCCAGACCCAACTCGGCCTTGCCCGGTGGAATACGATCTTCGCGGTGACCGCCCGGAATTGTGCAGGAGCTGAGCGCAACACCCAAAGACACCGTAGCCTTGGTGACTTGTCGTGCTGTCTCTGCGACGACAGCCAGTGAGGCACCAGACTCCGCCACATAGCCCGCGATCTTGTGGATGAACACCGCACCAGCCACGCCACGCGGTTGAGCAATATCAGGTAGCGCAATATCATCAGCAGCGATGACCACTTCGACCTTCTTGCCGAGTGCCCTGGCTTTTTCAGCGGCCAAGCCGAAATTCAATCGGTCGCCCGTGTAGTTTTTGAACGTGACGAGACAGCCAGCCTTGCCAGTGACAGCAAGAATGGCCGAGAGCACGGCATCAACGCTGGGTGAGGCGAAAATTTCACCGCAAACAGCCGCCGCCAACATGCCCTTGCCCACAAAGCCCACATGCGCCGGTTCATGACCTGAACCACCACCCGAGATGATGGCAACCTTCTTGTCTTTCTTATGATCGCGATAAACAACCTTGATGTGGGGATAGCCATCAAGCCGCATCAAACCCTGGTCGGCGGATTGACGCAGAAATCCGTCAATCGCCTCCGTGACCAGAGTTTCTTTCTTGTTGATGAACTGGCTCATGGCCCCCGCCCTCCCGTTTTGTTTTGCAGATCATAAATGCAGTTTCGGCCATGGCCAAACAAAATTGAATGGACATGGCCGAATGATAATAGGCTTTGCTACATGCAACGCGGGCCTAAGGCCCTCTCGTCACTTCAACAGATAGGTCGTTAATGCCTTCACCATACGCGGCAAGTCATAGGGGAAGCGCGCCGTGATCAGGTTGCCATCGACGACGCAAGGCTCATCGAGAACGGTGGCGCCGGCATTCTTCAGATCAACCTGAATGTTCCATACGGCAGTTGCCTTTTTGCCGCGCAGCAGATCAGCGCTGACCAGAACCCACTGGCCATGGCAAATGGCGCAGGTTGCCTTGCCTGTGGAATGCATCGCCGTCACAAATTTCAAGGCGTCTTTGTCCATGCGAAGTGCATCAGGGTTCCAGCAGCCGCCGGGGAGGATGACAGCGTCATAATCCTTGGCGTCAGCCTCATCGGTGTAGCGGTCGATCTTCAACCAACCGGCATTTTCCATCAGGCGGATGGCCAGGACGTGTGTCTTGGTCAATGGCGGGAAGCGCAGGCCGAGCGTCGGGTCAAATTCTCCGATGCGGGGCGAGACAATATGAACTGTAGCGCCATGTTCGCTGAGCCAGCGATGGGCACCCAGGATTTCAACTTCTTCAACGCCGTTGGTGCAGCAGATAGCAATGCGCTTGCCCTTGAGAAGGGACGTGTCCGTTGCGACTTCAAACAGGAAGGCATTTAGCTCGCGGTTCAACTCGCCAGTGGCCGTGACCAGCAGTTCAGTCGAGATCGAAGGCACACCCGCTGGTGACATCATCTGCTGCATGCGGTTGAAGTCGGCTGTTTGTTCGGTGTTGTTCATTTTGTTTCTCCTTGGTTGGAAGCGCGGTCGAACCGGCGTCCCTGTTGGTGCAACTAATCGAAAGCCAGATTTGTCAGCTTCGAGTCTTATTCATGTAAGTGATAATGCAAGCCAATGCTGCTGCCACAATGGCCAGCCCCCATACGAATGGCTGCATATAATATGGCGCAGTGGCCAAAGCTGCCTTGCCGGTAACCGTATTCGGGTCAGGCGGCTGCAGGAAGAACACGCCATAAAGATGAGCAGCGGAAATTGAAACCAGCAGCACAATGCAAAAAACCATCGCGACGACGAGTGCTACGACAACGACTGAGCGCACCTGGACGCCGGGCTGCGCCAATGGCAGAAGGTTGTTGACCAAGCCTGCCAGAACGACAAGGCCGCTGCCAATCGCAAATACCGTGATGCTGAAAGGCTGGAAAATCAGTACAAGGGCCAGTAGCCCCAGGCCAATGATAAACATTTCAAGTCGCAAGGCCGACTTGGCGCTCATGCCCGTTGTGGGTTCGCTCATGAGCGCACCGCCTTTCCATTGTCACCAAAGAAATGTGTCTGCTTGGGATCTGGCTTCAGATGCAGAATCTCGCCGATCTTCACGCGTTTCTCACGTTGCACCACCACGCGGATATCTCCACCCGCCTTGGTGCGCGCGTGGATCAATGTTTCAGCACCCATGGGTTCAATAAGTTCGGCTTGAGCCTGAATGGTGTCTTTCGATGACTTGTCATGGGCGGTGAAGGCGCGCGGCCTGATGCCGATCGTGACTTTTGAGGGCTTGAGCGTTGAGACAGCAGAATCGGCTGCCATTTCAACCGGGCTTCCGGCCAGGTTGACTGAGGCCACGCCTTTGCCGAAGGATTTGAGATCAGCTTCCATCAAGTTCATTTGTGGCGTGCCAATGAAGCTTGCCACGAATACGTTGGCAGGTTTGGCAAACACTTCATGCGGCGTTCCCACCTGTTCGATCATGCCGTCTTTCATGATGGCGATGCGATCAGCCATGGTCAGGGCTTCCAGCTGGTCGTGGGTGACGATCACTGTAGCCTTCGAAAGGTTGGACAGAACTTCCTTGATCTGGCCACGCATGGAATGGCGAAGCTCAACATCGAGACGCGAGAGTGGTTCATCAAAGAGGAAGCAGTTGGGATCGCGGACAATGGCGCGGGCCACGGCGATACGCTGCTTTTCACCTTCCGAGACCTGGCCCGGCATGCGGTCCAGAACTTCGGTCAGGTGAAGGATCTTAGCAACCTTGTTGACGCGTTTGGCAGTTTCTTCTTTTGACAATTTCTCAAAATGGAGAGGCATGGCGATGTTGTCGCCAACGCTCAAGGCGGGATAGAGTGCATAGAACTGAAACACCATGGCGATGTCGCGCTTTTCAGGTGGCAGTTCATTCATGCGCTTACCAGCGATGATCACGTCACCTTCGGTGGCGCGTTCGAGGCCAGCAATCATGCGCAATGTTGTGGTTTTGCCACAACCTGAGGGGCCAAGAAGACAGACGACTTCTCCCGCCTTCACGGAGAGGGAGGCTTCACGGACGGCAGTGAAGTCGCCGTACTTCTTGGTTATTTTTTTGACTTCAATCGTAGACATGTCAGCGTTTTACCGTTCCGAAAGTTACGCCACGCAGCAGATGGTTTTGCAGGAAGAACGTGACAAGGAATACTGGGATGAGGAAGAGGGTTTCAATTGCTGCAAGCAAGCCCCACAGCACACCGATGCCACCACCGCCCACAGCCTGATTCATGGCCACGGGAACAGTTCTTGTATCAACGCCGGTGAGCAACAGGGCAAAGAGGAACTCATTCCAGGTGAGGATGAGGCCGAAGACGAATGTTGCGGCCAGACCAGCGACAACTTGCGGCAAGCAAACCTTGAAGAACACGCGAAGCTCCGATGAACCGTCGATGCGCGCGGCATCTTCAACGTCGAGTGAGAGTTCATCGAAGAAGCTTTTCATCATCCAGATTGTAAACGGCAGGTTGAACGCCGTGTAGAGGAAGATGATGCCGATATAGGAGCCTGAAAGGCCCACAATGCGGAACATCAGAATGATTGGGATGATCACCACAATGGCTGGCAACATGCGCGTGGTCAGAATGATGAAGAGATATGTATCATTGCCCTTCAGCGGGTAGCGCGAGAAGCCATAGGCCGCCAGTGTACCGATCACCAACGCCAACAGAACAGACGTTCCGGCGATGAAAATCGAGTTGAAGAAATAGCGGTCAAACCCGGTGCTTTCAGCAACGGCCCCTGCTGTGAAGGAACGCGAGAATACAGCCGTAAAGTTTTCCAGCGTAGGCGTGAAGACATACTGATCAGGGATCAATCCGAAGAACGAGGTGGGGAAAAATTTCGCGGGAACCGAAAGGGCGTCGTTCTGCAATTTGAAGGATGTGATGATGATGATCAACACGGGCAGAAAATAGATGAAGCTGATCAAGGCTGCAAATGCCGTATGGCCCCAGCCTGCTTCGCCAACGCCAGATGCCTTGCGAAAGCCCAGCTTTTCCATAAATGTTTTAGAACTTGCCATTCATCAATTTCCCTGGCTGCGGCGGTTGGCGATGTAGAGGTAAAGGTTGGTGAGAACGATCACCACAAAGAGCAGAAGATAAGACAGGGCCGCACCTTCGCTCGTCTTGTTCTGCTCATTGGCGATACGAATGACGTGATATGAAATCGTCATGGTGTCATTCCCGCCCTTGGTGAGAAGGATAATGAGATCGGCCATTTTGAAAGCTTCAATGGTCCGGAACAGAAGCGCCAGCATCAAAAGACCGCGAATATAGGGGAAGGTGATGGTCCAGAACCGGCGCCAGGATCCGACCCGGTCGATTGACGCGGCTTCGTAGAGATACTTCGGCACCGAAACGAGGCCAGCCAAGACCAGCAACATGACGAAGGGTGACCACATCCAGGCGTCGGCAAAGACAATGCCTGCAACAGCGCCGGTCTTGTTTGAGAACAGAATGAACTGCTCGCCTGTCCAGGCCTTGATGATCTGGCTGATCACACCGAAGGTCGGGTCATAATAATAGGAGTAGAACACGCCCACGGCCACAACCGAAAGCATCATCGGTGTCAGAACCAGAATGAGCAGGTAGCGGCGAAGCGGAAACTGCTTGGCGAAAAGAACCGCGAGAAGAAAGCCCGTAACCATTTGGGCAGCTACCGTCAGGACTGTGAACATCGCGGTGTTTGTCAGGTTGGACCAAAGCTCTGGTGCCTTGAGGCTGTCGGTCAGCAGCTTGGTGTAATTGGCGAGCCCTACGAAACGAATGGATTGCTGGCTGCTCTGATAGGCATAAAATGAGAGGCCCAGAGACCACAGCAAGGGGAAGATGTTCATGACGAACAAAACGGCAATGGCTGGAGAAACCAGCAATCCGCCATAATAGTGACGGCGGTATGCATTGACCACGAAAGTAATCGCCACGACGGCGGCCATTGCACCCACGATCCAGAATGATGTGGTTGCCGGAAAAGCCATGCAAGCGATCACTGAAATAACGAGCCCTGCAACAATGGCAAGCTTCCAGTTGTCGGGTGACAGGCTGGAGAAGGCAGGTGGGGGCGTTTCTAGAGCTGACGAGGTCATTGGAACATTTCTGTTGGAGGATTGAGCCCAAGGGAGACGCGCGAATTCCTCCGCGCGTCTCGTCTAAGTTTGGTTCAGTTACTTGATCAGACCGGCTTCCTTGAGCAGGTTTTCCTGATACTTGGCAACATTGTCCAAGGTTGTCTTGGCATCCTGCTTGCCCGTAATAGCGAGATCATATTGATCCTGCTGCTGGGTCAGGAGGTCAAAGAACTGTGGCACGTGCCACATATCTTTTTGGTTATCGAGCTGCGAAGCCCATGCCCGGTTCCAAGGACGCAAGGTGATGTACTTTGGATCGCTATACACTGAAGTGATGGCGGATTGACCACCCTTTGAAGCGTATTCCATCTGCACATCTTTCGACAGCCACCACTTCACGAAGCCAACGGCTTCCTTGTTGATGGAGTCGGTGTTCCAAGTGGTGAGAACGAAAGGCTGTCCACCGATCTGGCTGGTCTGGTTGAGCTTGCCATCAGCGCCACGAAGGCCTGGAGCTTTGCCGAAGATCAACTTGTCAGAGACCTTCGAGGTCTTGGGATCAAGCGAAGCTTCACCCAAGCCAACCCAGTCAACGTTCAAGGCAACCTTGCCAGCACGGAACAATTCATCAGATTTGAAGATGTCCATGGTGCCAGTCTTGGCTACTGGTGGCATGTACTTGATGAAGCTCAGCATGTGGTCGAGAGCTTTGACTGCTACATCAGAGTTAACCTGGCCTTCGGCATGGCCGGTTGGGGCTTTGGTTTCGTCCCAGATGTCGCCACCGGCCTGCCAAACGAAGCTGTGGACGGAGGTTGTCGAGAAGTCATAGCCTTTGCCAACCTGGAAGGCGATGCCGTAGAAGTCATCGTCTGCAGGTTTGCCGGCGAGCATGTCGCCCTTTTTGCGCATGAAGAATTCACCGATGTTACCGAAGAGGTCCCAATCGATGTTATCCATTTCTTCGCCGGTGCAAGGCAGCTTCTTATTGTACTTTGCCTTGAAGTTCTTCTGCTCTTCTTCGTTGCAGAAGATGTCCTTGCGGGCATAGCTCACAAGAAGATCAGGGAACTGCGGGAAGCCGTAATAGTTCGGCGTGCTGTTTGGATAGGTCGAATAGGCATTCAACACCTTGGGGTGCATGCCATCCATGGCCTTCTTCAAATCAGGATCAGCGTCAATGAGATCGTTGATCTTGCGGAAGTAGCCGCCTTCCACAAAGGCACCAAGCCATTGTGAATCCGAAACAACCAGATTGTACTTCTTTTCGCCTGACGTCAGCGACGCGTTAACACGCGTGTAGAAATCGGGCCACGGAATGAAGTCAACGTCGAGCGTAACCTTGTTGCCCGAACCTGGCTTGTATTCCTTGTCGAACATATCCTTCATGATCCGTGTCGGAGGCCAATCAGGCACCGCCATATGGAGCACGACGTCTTCGGCTGATGCCTGGACGGCACCTCCGATCGACATCAAGCTTGCGAAGCCCAGGGCCGCCGCAAAGCTTTTCAGTTTAGTCTTGTTATTCATTTCTTGTTTTCTCCCATTGTTAAACGGCATACTTCTCGACGCTCGTATCAGGCCATGGCCTGTCCACTTGCGGCGCGGAAGACGTGAATATCATCTGGATTAATGACTATGGCGGCGGCATCGCCGACCTTGATGGATGTGGCCTTGGATTCAGGCAGCACCAGGCGCAGCATTTCCTTGCCAGCCTGCACGGATACAATCGTGATGTCGCCCAAGGGCTCCAGCAGGTGAACCTTTGAGGTGATTGATTTCTCGCCCTTGGCTGCAAGACGGATGTCGTTGGGTCTGATGCCCACAAGGGCAGCTTCCCCAGCTTTTGCAGTTTTGCGGCTCAGCTTTGGTGAAAGCTTGCCCAATGATGTGTCGAAAGACTTGGCATCGCGGCTGACCACGGCTTCGAGCATGTTCATGTGCGGCGAGCCGATTTTGCCTGCAACATAGGTGTTGGAGGGACGACCATAAAGTTCATCAGGCGTGCCGCGCTGGACCACCGTTCCATCACGCAACACCGCAATTTCTTCGCCCATTGAGAGCGCTTCAAGCTCGTCGGGTGTTGCGTAGACGATGGTCATACCGAATTGGCGGTGCAGGCGCTTCAACTCAGCGCGCATGTCATGGCGCAGCTTGGCGTCAAGGTTGGTCAATGGCTCATCAAGCAGAAGAATCTTGGGCCTGCGGATGAGAGAACGACCAAGGGCTACGCGCTGCTGCTCACCGCCCGACAATGTGTTGGGCTTCCTCACCAGACGGTGCGACAGCTTCAACATGGCAGCAGTTTCGTTGACGCGCTTGGTGATGTCTTCGCGCGGCAGTTTTTCTTCACGCAGCGGATAAGCGAGATTTTCAAATACGGTGAGATGCGGATAAAGCGCAAAAGACTGAAACACCATTGATACGCCACGACCAAGAATTGGCTCATTGGTGAAATCGCGGCCACCAATTTCAACGCGGCCTGAATCTGGTTTCACCAAACCGGAGATCGTGCGCAGTGCCGTGGTCTTGCCAACGGAACTTGGTCCGAACAAAACAAAGAAGCGGCCTGCAGCCACGTCAAACGTCAGGTTCTCAAGCGCGCGCACCTTGCCATAGGCTTTGGACACGCCAGAAACAGACAAAGCAATATCAGTTTTCGCAGACATAAATCAGAACACCCCATTAACAACACTGGTGAACGGAGGAGCATCGCTCCGCCCGAAACCCGGTGCGCTTGTTTTTCTTTTACTGTCCCTCATTCTGCGAAAGCCTGCAATAGTCTTTCTCGTGAACGGGCAATATGATCTCGCATTGCAACCTCAGCCGCAGCGCCATCGTTGTGTTCAAATGCCGTGAGCATGGCAGCGTGTTCATTCAGCGCCTCTTCAGTGACGCGCGCCTGAAACATCAAACGGAAAATGTGAAAATGTGTGTGCAGGTGCGAAAGCGTATCACGCACCAATTGATTGCCCGCGATGCCTAAAATTTCATCATGGAACACAGCGTCGAGGCGCGCGAAGTTTGAATAGTGAAGGCGCTGGTTGTTGCTGCCGAGGGTCGACATCTCAGCGGCAATTTCCTTGAGATGTGTCAGCGCGGCTTTTTCCATATTCACGGCGGCGTGACGCGCGGCATATGGTTCGAGCAGGAGACGCAACTCATAAAGTTCATCAAACCGTTTGCGCGAAATTTGGGGTGCTGCGCTGTAGCCAACAAAATGCGCTTTCTCGACGAGGCCTTCGCCTTCAAGCCGACCTAGCGCCTCTCGAATTGGCGTGTGAGATACGCCCAATTCACGGACCAGATTGTCCACCGTGATGCGCGAAGCAGGTGCGATTTCCAGCAGCATAAGCTTGTTGAAGATCACGTCGTAGACTTCGTCCGCCAGTCCTTTGGCTCTTTGAATTGCCATGGAATCCCCGCCTGCGGGCACGCGCTTTGCAGATATCTGCAAAGACGGTTCCCGCAACCCTTTCATATTGACAGCCAAGTTCGACACTGCGATAAGCGCTCCATATCCTATATCCTATACGATAAGATTAACAAAAGATCAAGGATGAAAGTTGGCAAATTATGACAACTCAAAATCATCCAGGGGCTCACTCATGACACTCGATCAATTCTCGGTTCTCAGGTTGCCGCGCGAAGTGGTGTTTGGGGATGGCCAACTGAAAGCGATTGGGCAGATTGCGGTGAAGTTCGGCAAGCGGGCCTTGATCTGCACCGACGAACGCTTTGCAACAACACCGACTTTCGCCACCATAAAGAGCCTGCTGGAAGCAAGCGGCGTCACATTTCATGTGTTTGACCGCGTGGCTCCTGATGTGCCGTCCGAGAATGTCTATGATTGTGTTGCGGCAGCACGTCCCTTTGCACCAGACATGGTGATCGGTCTTGGGGGCGGCAGCTGTCTTGATATGGCGAAATGCGCGTCTCTCATTTTAACGCATGGTGGCAAGCTCGAAGACTACTACGGCGAATTCAAAATTCCATCGGCTGTGCTTCCCATCATTGCGGTGCCCACCACGGCAGGAACCGGCTCTGAAGTGACCCCGGTTGCGGTCATCTCCGATTCAAACCGCACTTTGAAAGTCGGCATTTCCAGCCCCTATCTCGTTGCGGTCGCCGCGATCTGCGATCCCGAACTTACGATGACTTGCCCTCCCGGGCTGACAGCCATTGCGGGTGCTGACGCGCTGACCCATGCCATCGAGGCTTTCACGGCTCTCAAACGCGCACCCGATGCAAGCTTGCCGCAACAACATGTGTTTGTGGGCAAGAATGAATTCAGTGACATGTTCGCCTTGAAAGCAATCAAACTCATTGGCCGCAGTCTTGTTGCTGCTTTCAATGACGGGACAAACAAACAGGCCCGTTCAGATTTGATGTTGGGTTCGATGTGTGGGGGCGCTGCGTTTGCTGCGGCGGGAACGTCGCTGGCTCATGCCACGCAATATCCGATTGGTGCGTTAACGCATACGGCCCATGGCCTTGGCGTTGCTGCCATGTTGCCCTATGCGATGACATTCAACCGCAAGGCAGCGCTTCAAGATATGGCGGATGTTGCCCTGGCACTTGGTGCTGATGCCAATGGGCGTTCCACCGAGGACCTGTCACATGAGGCCATTGCCCGCGTCAAAGAACTTTGCGCGAGGGTCAAAATCCCTGCGACGCTGAAAGACCTTGGACTTGCAGCCGACAAAATTGACTGGACGGCCGAACAGGCGATTGGCATTGGCCGCCTCGTTAAAAATAATCCGCGTTCCATTGATCTTGCTGGCATGAAATCTCTGCTTCAGGCGGCCTTTGATGGCGATTTTGCTGCGGCGGCACAATAATTTCACTTTAGTCGAAAGT
>JBDSTO010000123.1:0-9098 GCA_039928255.1 Aestuariivirga sp.
AACATCAGACATTCAAAACCAGACGCTTGCTTCATCGCGGCAAGGCCGCATAAACTAAAACCCAGATGCGCCAGATCCTCCATTCAATCAGGCCGCAAAAAGTCCATATTTATCTGACGACGGACAGCGCGCACCTATGAGTACGCCTGCAACCATCGTTCCGTGATCAGTGTCGCAATTTGTTGCATCGAGGAAATCGTGCCGTCCTACTACCCAATTCTCTAGTGGGCCGGAAATACCAGTGTCGATAACACCGATTTTCGGATACTGCCCATCACTCACGCGATTGACCAAAGGAAATGGAGATGTACCTTCCGTTGAATCAACCATTGTTGGCTCAATCAATATTGGAAAACGAATTCGCCGCACGAGTGGATGCTCAGCAAGACGTCGAAGCAGAGTGTCATGGCGCTGTACATTGCGATCAACTTGCAAGTAAGGCAGGATTTCACGTTGACCGACGTTTATGACTCGGCGGTCTTCTAAGCGAGGTAGTTCAGCAGAATTTGATAGCGTTACCTCAATCGCTGGCATTCCTCCCAGTCCGGGCAAAACTGTTGCTAGCAACCCCGAACCGCTTTCTCTCAAAATAGTTTGAAAGGTCGTCATTAATCGTCTTAGCCCGAGTACGTCTTGGTCACCCCCAGCTAAAAGCGGTTGAGTCTCAAATAATTCAATTATGTATCCGCTGGCTGCTCGGGAATCGGTTAAAGCGGCAACAGCTGCGTCTGCGGAAAAGTTACGTTTCAGGTTTGATGGGGCCAACTCTATTGTCTCAATGGCGCCCACCTCGCATCGTGCTCTGGTGACAAAGTGATATGATTTTTCGGTGACGCCCGAGAAGCGTGTTTCTCCTTGATCTTCAGCAGACTCAATGTGTTTTCGGAGACGGGGTAGATAGATCAGAGGTGCACGAAAATACAATTCACCGGGAGCGCCTGCGCCAACGCAAGGAAACTGGTCAACTTGAAAGATAGCTCTGTTGGGACGATATGACTTTGCGATGGCTTCCACTCGCATACTTACTTTTAAATAGCAGAGTGGCCCGAAAGCAGAGCGTTTGACCTCATTTTCAATTTCGTCAATTTTGGTTAGAAGATTTGTTCGATGGTTGACGAAAGCTCCGTCTCTTCTCTCGAAAAAATCTTTGTCGATACCGCCGCGTTTGGGGTCAGGTGAGCGAAGAAATGCTTCGTCATTAAGAATAATTTGAACCGGATTATTGGGCATGGCTCACGATCTCGCTATTCATGTTTTTTGCGGAAAACTCACGAGAATAGCGGGATATTGTACTCTGGCTTACGTCTAGCATTTCCGCCAGGCTCGCCTGTCTGACGCTGTAAGGTGAAGCAAGCAAAGACCCAACAAATGAAGCTTCGTCTTTCACGAACATACTCGCGGGCGATAATGGATTTTCACCCACTCCCATTCGAGGCACAAGCAGCCGTGCCGCTCCTATAATAGATGCCGACGATACGGACGCCTTCCCAAGCGCCAATACTCGTTTTAACGAATCTGCGAAGTTCTTAAGGAATGACCCAGAGCGTTCTCCGACAACAAAAGACAATGTTTTTACGACATCTTCTTCGACCTCAAGAGGATGAAGGAATGTTTCGAGCATTGCAAAGCGAGTCCGTTCGTCGGGAAGGTCAATCCGGATGTGATTCTCAAACCGTCTCCAAACCGCCGAATCAAGAAGAGTATCGTGGTTGGTAATAGCAATCGTCAATCCAGTTCCCGCACGGGAATCAAGATTTTGGAGCAGCGTGTTAACGACACGCTTAATTTCCCCAACTTCATGTGGATCGTCGCGCATCTTTGCGAGGGCATCGAACTCGTCAAGAACCAAAACGCAACGATAACGATTGGCAAAAGTGAAAAGGTTCGCGATGTTGCGCGCCGTCGTACCAAGAAAAGAACTGACTAGCCCATCGATACGAGCATTGACAACAGGCAAATTGAGTTGAGCTGCTAATGAAAACGCAGTTAGAGTTTTACCTGTGCCGGGCGGGCCATAGATTAGACACGAACGAGACGGCTCCACACCCATCTTTCTAAGTTTGTCGACTTGACTCCACTCGTTGAGCATGGCGCTGAGGGCCAGCTGTAGTGTCTCGGTGTAAATGGGCGTTGGCTGACCCTTTGCCGGGTCGCGAATTATCTCAGCCAGTGGAACACTCGTTTCACGATCCGATGGAGGATGAACATTGCCGGTCAATTCGTCACCTGTCACAAGCGATCTAGACACCTCGACTGCGCTTGGAACAAGTGTGTGTTCTGCCGTAGTCCCTAGCAATAACCGATCCAAAGCAGATACCGCTTTCTCGTCCCTTCCTTCTCTCAATCGGTCACGCAATCTTTCGACCTGCTTACGGAAGCGGGGGTCTTGGCCTTCAAGGCCAATTCGGCAAAGCGTTTGAATGACTGAGAAATTTTCCACAAAACCACCGAATCTAAGAATACCAAGAGATATTCATTTATATACGGTATTATTCACATATGGAAGACAATTATGCAAGAAATAGCAGAAAATTGACTTATCTGTCCGTGGAAACTCTGTCGAATCCTCTTGTATTCTTCTATTTCAACGCCTTGCGTATCCTTCCCCACGTACCCTGCTCGTAAGTGTCCGACCGACCCCAAACAGACTGTTCCTTGATGAATGCCGCATCTGCGCGGTCAACTTGATGGCTTCGCCTGATTCCGTCCATCTTGTTACGTTCAACGACTGACCTGAGCCCTACAAACTGATCCAAAAATAAGTAGAGTCTGATCCTGAGATAGGAGAGGACGATGAAGAAGAACAGGTTTACCGAGGAGCAGATTATAGACGCGTGACAGCGACTCTGAGGCGGCAGGGCCACATCGTAAATGCCAAGCGTGTTCTGAGACTTATGCGTGAAGACAACCTGCTGGCTCAGCGCAGGAAGCCGTTCATCGTGCTGCCCAAAGGCAAGCCAGAAGACATCATCATCGTGCCCAATCTGGTAAGAGGTCTCGTACCCTCAGGGCCAGACCAGATCTGGGTGGCTGACATCACCTATGTGCATTTGGCCAGAGCTTTTGCCTATCTGGCCGTCATCCTTGATGCCTTCTCGCGCAAGGCTGTTGTGAGCTGCTGCTGGTTTCGTGGACAGGACCTTAAGTTACACCTGCCTTTCTTTCGAACTCAATAGGGCTGATATAACCTAGCGTCGAATGACGGCGAATGGGATTATAGAAGCGCTCGATGTAATCGAAGATATCAGCTTTGGCTTCTGAACGTGTGCGATAGGTTTTGCGCGCTGTTCGTTCAGTCTTCAGCGAAGAGAAAAAGCTCTCCATCGCGGCATTATCCCAGACGTTGCCGGATCTGCTCATCGAACAGGTGACCCCATTGTCGGCCATGAGCGTGCTGAACTGTTCGCTTGTATATTGGCTCCCTTGGTCTGAATGATGCAGCAAAGCATCGGGCTTACCACGCCGCCAGATGGCCATGACAAGTGCATCGGCCACCAACTGTGCGGTCATTGAAGTGCTCATCGACCAACCAACGACACGCCGTGAGAAGAGGTCAATGACGGCAGAGACGTAAAGCCAGCCTTCAGCCGTCCAGATGTAAGTGAAGTCAGCAATCCATTTTTTGTTTGGAACGCTCGCATAGAACTGCCGATCCAGAACATTAGGGGCAATGGCGCTCACCATGCGCTGGCCTGTATCAGGCGGCAGATAACGTCTGCGAGGCCGCGCTTTCAGGGCATTGGCCTGCATCAGTCGCTCAATGCGGTGCAGGCCGCAGTTGATGCCTTCAGCCAGAACGTCATGCCAGACACGCCGTGCCCCATAGGTTCGGTCGCTGACAACGAAGCTCTGACGCACAACGCGTGCAATGACTTCATTCTCCAGAGTCCTCTTCGCAGGCTTACGGTTCATCCAGGCATGAAAGCCCGAGCGTGATACATCTAATGCTTTACACAGCCACATCACCGGCCAGACAGAACGATGCTTCGCGATAAAGGCAAACCTCATGTCACATCCCTCGCGAAGTAGGCCGCGGCCTTTTTTAGGATGTCTCTTTCGGCTTTCAACCTCACGACTTCTTTGCGCAAACGGTCAATCTCAAGCTGCTCGGGCTTCATTTGCCCAAGGCCCGGAAAGGCGTGTTGGGGATCAGCCCCAAACTCTTTGACCCAACGCCGCAAAACCGTGTGCCTGATATCCAGATCGCGAGCCGCCTGTGCAAGTGACACACCCCGACCTTTCATCATATTGACAGTCTCAAGCTTGAACTCGCGCGTATACTTTCTTCGTTCCATTTAAAATCTCCAGTTCCGTTAAAACACCTTAACTCAGTGTCCACGAAACCAGCAGCAGCTCATTGGCTGGGCTTTGGCGGAAGGACTTGGTGCGTCACTTGCCATCAGCGCGCTTGATCAGGCCCTTGAAGCTAGGAACCCGCCGAAGGGAAGCCTCATCCATCACTCCGATCGTGGCATCCAATACGCATCAAACGATTATCGTCAACGCCTCGCCGACCATGACATCACCGTCTCAATGTCGAGGCCCGGCAATCCCTACGACAATGCCAAGGCGGAAAGCTTTATGAAGACGCTCAAAACTGAAGAGCTGAACGCGCGGTCCTTCAAAACTATCGCCGACGCCCGCGACCGCATCGACGACTTCATCGCCAACATTTACAACAGCGAACGGCTGCATTCTGCCCTTGGCTATCTATCGCCACTTGAATTTGAGACTGCCTTCGCCCAAAAGAAACCTGAGTAAACCGCACCATGACAACCACTGTAACCGAATTAGCGTGTCTCAATTATGGGGTGCAGTCCAGTAACCCAGGTGTAACCCACAGCGCCCTCCGATCGCGCTCATCAGAAAAACAAAGCCCGCTATCTCATTGAGACAACGGGCTTTAATTTGGTTGCGGGAGCCAGATTTGAACTGACGACCTTCAGGTTATGAGTCTGAATTTTTTAATATGAAAGCCGCGGAGCAAAGCCGTCACTCAGATGGTGGTAGTTCCTGAGCCACCGAGTGAATCGTAGCTTGTCTTAAGGTTGTTTTTGTTCTTACCAGAATTGTATCGCCCACAACTCGTGTCTTGTCGGCTATCAGCTAACTTTGAGCCCACAACTCCTGTCTTGCGTGCTATTTTGTCGTGCGAAAGTCTGATCTTCTAGGAACAGTAACGATGCCCAAAAACATCATAATTTTTTCTGACGGCACAGGTCAGGCGGGCGGCATCAAATTTGATGAGGCAAGAACCAACGTCTACAAGCTATATCGCGCTTGCCGGGTAGCACCCGACACGTCGATCGATCCGACCGAACAGGTCGCTTTCTATGACGCAGGTCTCGGGTCGGCCGCTGACGGCGGCCATTTCAAACTCGGCTTCTTGCGATCTTTGTACAACTTCGCGAGCATGGCAACAGGTCTTGGCATCACCAAGAACATCATAGACTGTTATGCGGCTATCATCCGTCTATACGAAGACGGAGACCGCATCTTTTTGGTCGGCTTTAGTCGAGGCTCCTATACAGTTCGATCTCTGGCTGGGGTCTTGGCTCTATGCGGGATCCCCCGCAACTTGCCCGGCATTAAACCGCTTCCGCTTGATGAAGCCGGTTCCCAGAAATTGGCAGAACATGCCGTCAAAGGCGTATACCAGTTCTGCCCATCATATGATCGTTTAAAGATCGGACCGTATGGGACCTTCCTTATGGATACCCGGGTCGCAATTGCCGCAAAGTTTCGGGCAGAACACGGGTGCTCCAACAATTCCGCTACGAGTGAAGGGGCCAATATGTTCCCATACTGTATCGGGGTCTTCGATACGGTTGCCGCACTTGGTCATACCGGCCTGAGCTTTGTTGTCATGGCCTTGATTGGGCTGGTTGCAGCTCTTTCCCCTCTTCTCACGGAGGCTTTGATCGCTTGGCTAAAAGACCTGTTCAACATATGGGGATTTGCAACTTGGAAATATGCACCAGGGTATTTCGATCTCCTCTGGTTTTTCTTACCCGCCTATTTTTTGTGTGCACTATATTTGTATTTCAAGAATTATCTCAAATGGGCACCATCTCTTGTGGGATACAATTGGCTCAAAAGAATGCAGACAATGCACCTCACTGAATTCAAGCAGCGCTTCTATGATGTCACTCTCAACCCAAATGTGAACTATGCACGGCATGCGATTTCAATTGACGAAAATCGCGCGGATTTTGTTCGCGTGCCTTGGAAACCATCTGGTGCCATGAAAACTCCTGTGGATTCTGCTGGAAATACTTGTTTTGAGCAAATCTGGTTTCCTGGTGTTCACGCTGACGTCGGCGGAGGATACGACGAAAACAATTCGCGCCTTTCTGACATTGCACTTAAGTGGATGTTGGCAAGCATGTCGATCATTCCAAATGGCTTGAAGCATGACCCGACTGTGCTCAACCTTCATCCTGTTCCGACTGGTCGGCAACATGATGAGCAAGCAGGGAACTGGCTAAAACTTGGAATACGAACAATTCATGACCCTAAAAGCCCCATTCACAAATCTGTCTACCAAAGATTTGCTGCCAAGAGTGTTTTACTGTTCAACCACATGAGTCGATATCGGCCAGAAAATATGTGTGAGCATGTCGATTTTGTTCAATACTTCGATCCAAATAACACTGATCCAAAACCCACGGATCCAACACAGTGTATGGCCTCAGACGTGGAAGCGCGTTGGGAGAAAGCACTTGGTCAATCTGCTAAACCCTCGAGGCCGATTTTCACTGCCTCGCAAACGGCGCCGCCATTCCTGAGATAGGATTCCCGGACACACCCGATGATATACGCGCACAACAGTTCGTGCACTCGTTTTTGCTTACATATTGCTTACACGGAGGTCATTTGAATGAGCCTCGCTATTAAGCGAAAACTAATTGATGATTATTTTCAGTGAATTAAATGGCGCGCCCGAAAGGATTCGAACCTCTGACCCCTAGATTCGTAGTCTAGTGCTCTGATCCAGCTGAGCTACGGGCGCTTATTGGTCGCTGCTTAATACGGCTGGAAGGCGAACGCAAGCACCTTGCTAAATTGCTTTTCCATGCCCGAGCCAGGTGGAAAATCGCTCCAATCCCTCGGCGAGTTTGGCTTCTTCCTTCAGATAACACATGCGCAGGAAACCCTCGCCCGCAGCGCCAAAGGCCATGCCCGGCGCAAAGCCCACATTGGCCTCATCAATGATTTTCTTGGCCGTGGCCATGGAATCCGTCATGCCGTCGATGCCGAAGAATAGATAAAACGCACCATCAGGCGAAGACAGGCAGATATTCTTGTGCTGCCCCAGAACCGATAAAACCGTGTCGCGGTTGGCGCGCGCCTTCTTCACCTGAAGCGCGATGAAATCATCACCTTGATCAAGCGCTGCCACGCAGCCCCGCTGCATGAACACGGCCGTGCCGCTGGTGTTGTATTGCACGAAATTTTCAATCGTCTTGGCCAGAACCTTCGGCGCCTGCATCCACCCCACGCGCCAACCCGTCATCGCCCAATTTTTGGAAAACGTGTTGCAATAGATGATCTGTTCTTCTGAATCGCAAATATCCAGGAATGATGGCGCGCGCTTGCCATTGCCTGTGAAGCAAAACGCGCTGTAAACTTCATCAGCAATAATCCAGATGCCATGTTTGCGGGCATGATCACGAATGGCAATCAGGTCCGCCTTTGAGGCAACCCAGCCCAATGGATTGGATGGCGAGTTGATGCAAATGGCTTTTGTTTTTGCGTTGGTGGCGGCAAACAACTGGTCAAGATCCAAAGCCCATTTGCCATTGGCAAACGTCATGGGAACTTCAACGGGTTTGGCCCCCATCAAGCGCATGGGTGCGGCATAGTTGGGCCAGGCTGGCGTGGGTATAATCACCTCGTCGCCAGCAGCAACCGTCATCTGCAACGCAATCTGAATGGCCTGCATGCCACCGCCCGTCACCAGAAAATTTTCCGGCGAAATATTGACGTCGAAATGACGCTGGTGATAACGCGCCAAGGCCTCGCGCAACTCAGGGATGCCGCCTTGCCGCGTATAAAAAGTCTCACCCGCCAGAAGGCTTTCCGTGGCGGGGCGAGAAAACATTTCAGGCGTGGGCAGGTTGCCTTCCCCCGACCAGAACGCAATCATCCCCGGCTTGCCAAACCCGTGCATCGCAGCGCCCACAATGCCGCTTTCAGGCTCGGCTTGGGCAGGGGTGGTGAGTTTGGTTAGAAGATTTTGCATGGGAGTCTTTCAGGTAAATTGGACGCGGGCATCAATAGCCTTTTGCGCGGTCCACGAGGTTTTGCAAGGGCTGGCCCTGTTCGTATCGCGCAATCTGGTTGGCGATATAAGAACAAATCGTCAGCGGTTCAGAATCGGCCGCCGCATGGGGCGTGAGGGTGACGCGCGGATGTATCCAGAACGGGCTGTCCACGGGCAGGGGCTCTTTTGAAAACACATCCAGCGTTGCAGCATAAAGCTCGCCACTGTCGAGACACTTCAAAAGATCATCCTCCACCTGCTGGCGCCCGCGCCCCGCATTGATGAGGATCGGCGCACCAAAGGGGCCTTTGCGCGAAAGCTGGCGGATCAGCCCGGCATTGATGAGGCCATCAGTTTCTGCGGTCGCGGGAAGCAGGCACACCAGAATATCCGTCTGGGCGAGAAATTCCGGCAAGCTCGCAGCCCCCGCATAGCATTTCACATTGTCGATCTGCTTTTGAGAACGGCTCCAGCCCACAACATTAAATCCCATCATGGCAAGTTTGCGCGCCGCATCCTGCCCCAAAACGCCAAGCCCCATCATGCCGACAGTGATGTGCTTGGCGGCGTGGGTCGGGAAACTGTCCCAGTTCTTGGCGTGTTGATTGGCATCAATCCGCCGCTGCTGGCGATGATGCAGTAACACATGCATGACGATATATTCGCTCATCCGGTTGGTGAGGTCAGGATCATTGACGCGCACCACGGGAATGTTTTTCGGCAATGTCGGATCGCTCAGAATGGCGTCCACGCCGGCGCCCAAAGAGAAGATCACCTTGAGGTTTTTCAAACTGCCCAGAACATTTGGCGGCGGCAGCCAGGCCGCAGCGTA
>JBDSTO010000124.1:0-8832 GCA_039928255.1 Aestuariivirga sp.
AAGCCAGCACGTCGCGCGCCTGTACGCCTTCGATCACGAATCGCGAACGGCCAGAAGACAAGGGTGTGAGAAAACAACCCTTTGTGTCTGGCGCTGGACCCACCGCCCAATACTGGGAAGGTCCCACGCGGAACAAAACCCGACCCTCTTGCTGAACGGCCTTGCCAAATGCGGGCAGCGTCCCAAGGCAGGCAGCCAAATCCTTGTCCGATCCTGCAATCTGCGTCAGTTCAAATCCGCGCACTTCGGCAACGCGAACCCCGTCACGTTCAAACGCGGCTTCTCCACCCAAGGCTGATGTTGCGTCAAGCATTGAGGCGCGTTCCTTCCCGGTCGATGAAGTGTGGCGAAACGATGCGCGCTTTCACCTGTTCGTTTTTCAACGGGAAAGCGCAAATAATTTCCTCGCCCTCATGTTTGAGGCCGCCCTTGTAAAGGCCAAGCGCGATGAAGCGCTGCAGGTCAACCGACCACGTGACCGAGGTGATATAACCCCGGCCATGGCCTTTGACTTCATCGCCAACCGCAAACAGGATCGATCCGCCCCGCAGCTTTTTGTCAGCGTCCAGCAATTCAATGCCGACGAGCGACCAGCGCTCGGGCGACATCATGTCCTCGCGCTTGCGCAATACGGCTCCGACAAAAGGCTTGGTCGTTGAGGCCATTTTGCCAAGACCCAGATCATCCAACGAGTTGCGATGATCAAGCTCAAGCCCCGCCACATGGCCCTTCTCAATGCGCAAGCTCGCGAGTGCTTCCAAGCCATAGGGCTTGATGCCCAGTGGCGCACCCACCTTCAACACATGCTCCCACAAGGTGGTGGTGAAGTTGGCCGGGCAGTGAACCTCGTAAGCAAGCTCACCCGAGAATGAAAGTCGCATCAGCCGGACAACAACGCCTTCAAACACAATGTCTTTGACCCCCATATAGGGCAGCGCCGCATTGCTCACATCAACATCAGGAAACGCCAGCGCCAATGCTTCGCGCGATTTCGGGCCGGACAATGCCATGCCGCCCCATTCGTCAGTGAGCGAGGCCACATGAACTTTCAAATCGGTCCAATGACACTGCAAGAGATATTCAAGCCAGCTCATCACTTCGCCAGCCTGCGCGGTCGTCGTCGTCATGTAAAACTGCGTATCGGAAATGCGGCTCGTCGTGCCATCATCCAAAACCAACCCATCATCATTGAGCATCACACCATAACGCGCCTTGCCCACCGGCAGTTTGGCAAAGCCATTGACGTAAACACGATTCAAAAATTCAGCTGCATCGGGGCCTTGAACATCAATCTTGCCAAGGGTTGAAACATCGCTGAGGCCCACATTGTGGCGCACCAGTTCCATTTCCTTGATGTAAGCTTCTTCCGGCGACTTTCCCGCCCAGTCATAATACCAGGCGCGTTTCCACAAGCCTGCATCGATGAAGGTCGCACCATTCTTCTCATGCCAGTGATGAAGCGGCGAGCGCCGCGTCGGCCTGAAATGCTGGCCCACGCTGCGCCCGACGAGCGCGCCAACGGTCAATGGTGCAAATGGTGGGCGGAACGTCGTGGTCCCCGCCTCTTCCACTTTCATGCCCCGCAGCGAAGCCATCATCGCCAGCGCGTTGACATTGGACGTCTTGCCCTGATCCGTGCCCATGCCAAGCGTTGTGTAGCGCTTCAAATGCTCAACACTGACATAGCCTTCCTGATGCGCCTGCTTGATATCCTTGGCGGTCACATCATTCTGGAAATCAACAAAGGCCTTGGCCGCAGCCTTGCCTTCGGGTGCTGTCCATGAAGGCGAAATGGAATGGGCAAATTCTTCGTCAAGTTCAGGTGCCGAAATTTCTCCCTGCGTCTTGGCCTTTCCCACACGGCCAACTGCAGCGCGCGCTTTGGCCTCACCATCTCGAATGGCAGCAAGAGTTGAGAACACGCCCGCGCATGCACCAGCCGCAAACTGTGTCGGCAAAAGCTTGCCCGGCAAAAAGCCCGCAATGTTTGCGTCATAAACGGGCTTCACGCCGCCGTGAGATGTGAGGTGGACGAGCGGGCTCCACCCACCCGACATGCCGATCACATCGCATTCAATTGAAACGCCATGCGGGCCTGCGAGCTTCACACCTTCAACTTGCTTGCCGCCTAAAATCTGGCCAATGCCGCTCGATGGGAAAATCACAATTCCTGCCGCAGCCGCGCGCGCCATGGTGACACCCGAAATCGAGGCCCGCACATCGGCAACCGTAACACCCACACCTTGCGCCACAAGATCAATCGCGGCCTCATAGGCGCTGTCATTGTTGGTGATAATCACAGCACGTTTGGCCGGTGCCACAGCAAAGCGGTTGAGATAGGTCTTGAGTGCCGAAACCAGCATGACGCCAGGGCGGTCATTGTCGGTGAACACCAGCGGGCGTTCCACGGCACCCGTGGCAAACACGATCGTCTTGGCACGCAGCGATTCAACCGAGCCTGCACCGATGGCGATAACCACTTGGTTGCCATCATAGATACCGGCCACCGTCGCGCTCTTCAAAAGCCTCACATTGGGGAGCGCTTTGAGTGCCACCAAAGTCTCCGCGCGCCAAGCTTCTAGCTTGGCATCGCTCGACGACAAAGTCTGCCCGCCGAATTCAAAGTCCTGCTCTGCCATTACAACACTCACACCTGCGCGTCCTGCGGTGAGTGCCGCTGACAGACCCGCAGGACCTGATCCCACAACCAGCACATCGCAGAACGTGTTGCGCATATCATGGCGCTGGGCATCGCCAGCCGTCGTGGTCTTGCCAAGCCCGGCGGCGCGGCGAATGAACGGCTCATAGAACATCCAGGACTTTTTGAACGGGCCGACAAAAGTCTTGTAATAAAAGCCCGCGCCAAAGATCGGCGAGAACAACTGATTCACAGCCATCAAGTCAAAACGTGGGCTGGGCCAGGCGTTCTGGCTGCGCGCCTCAAGCCCCGTCAGCAATTCTGTGATCGTGGAAACGGCATTGGGCTGTTCAGCTTTGCCGCGCCCAATCGTGAACAGTCCATTTGGTTCTTCAACACCAGCCGAGATCAAGCCCCGCGGCCGATGATATTTGAAACTCCGCCCGATGATTATCTGATTATTGGCGAGCAGTGCTGAGGCAAGCGTATCTCCCGCAAAACCTTTCAGCTTCTTGCCATTATATTTGAAATTGACAGTCGAGCCGCGATCAATGCGCCCGCCCGTGCCGATCCTGCGAAACGCACTCATGCCCCGCCCCCCAGAATTTCATTGGTGGCGGTGTTGCGCTTCAGCTTGAACCATTGCCGGCAACCCAGAACATGATGCCAGTATTCTTGATGAGGACCTTTGGGGTCCTCAAACAAAAACACATAGTCAGACCATGTCTTGAAATCCGTGTCGTCATGGGCAGGTCGCGTTTTCGACGCATCAGAGCCATAACGGAATTCGCTCACATCACGCTCGCCACAATGGGGGCACGGAATTCTCATTGCTTGTATGTCCAGTTGCCAATGCCGTGTTCATCAAGCTCGCGGCCCTTTTCGAGCCTGTCGAGCGAGAATCCGGCATTGAGTTCATGTTCCATGTCGTTTGCGATCGTGTGGGCGAAAGTAAAGCCCGAGGCCGGCGTTGCCTTGAAGCCCTGATAGCACCAGCCACCATTGAGATAGAGCCCATCAACCGGCGTGCGGCAGATGAAGGGTGAACCGTCCGGTGTCATGTCATTGATGCCGCCCCATTGCCGCAGCAGCCGCATCCGCGACATGAAAGGCATGAGGGAGACCGCGCATTCCATCACGTCTTTCATTTTGAAAACCTGGCCACGCTGGGTGTAGGTGTTGAAACCATCAAGATGCCCACCAAACACCATGCCGCCCTTGTCCGATTGCGAAAGATAAAAAAGCTCGGCCCCCCAACTCACCACATGATGCACCAGTGGCTTCACTGGTTCGGTCACGAAGGCCTGAAGAATATGCGTTTCAACCGGAAGCTTGAGGCCCGCCATGCGGGCCACAGGCGAGGAATGCCCAGCGACTGCCATGCCAACCTTCGCCGCCAGAATGCGTCCGCGCGATGTTTCAACACCGGTGACGCGGTTGCCGTCCATCACCATGCCAGTCACTTCACAGTTCTCGATGATGTGAACCCCAAGTTGCGCCGCCGCGCGGGCATAGCCCCAGGCCACGGCATCATGACGCACAGTTCCGGCGCGGCGCTGATGAATGGCGCCATAAATCGGGAACCGCGCCTCCTTGGAATAATCAAGATAGGGCAGCTCTTTTTGAAGCTCGCCCCGGTCCAGCAATTCAGCGTCGATGCCGTGGAGGCGCATGATGTTGCCGCGCCGCGCAAACGTGTCCATCTGCCCGGGGCTCACGGCGACGACGATCTGCCCGCGATGAGAGACCATGCAGTTGAAATCAAGCTCATGGGACAAGCCCTCCCACATCTGCAATGACTTCTCGAAGAACGCCGTATTGGCACCAAGCATATAATTGGAGCGGATGATCGTCGTGTTGCGCCCCACATTGCCTGAGCCGATATATGATTTTTCCAGAACCGCGATATTCTTCAAGCCATGGTTCTTGGCCAGGTAATAGGCCGTGGCCAGCCCGTGCCCACCACCACCGATGATGATCACATCATAAGACGATTTGGGTTCCGGCTTGGCCCAAGCCTCGGGCCAGGGTTCATCCGGGCGAAACGCGTGCTTCAACAGATTGAATATCGAATAACCTTTGGCCATCCGGTTCTTTTAGCGGTTGCATCTCGCCTTGCAAGCAAGAGAAATTCACCCCTGTCAGCAATCTCGAAAGATCACATATGCCCCACATCAAGCACAGGCTTTCCCTTGGGCTTGTCACCCCGGAAACGCTCAGCAAATTCGGTTGAAAGCCAAGCCATGATTCCAAAACCGAGGAAAGCAAAGGCCAGCGGATAAAGCGTGCCGTTATACATGCTGCCGGCAAAGCCACCGATTACCACTGAAATCAGCGAAGACAGGAAGCCCGACACCGCAGCAGCCATGCCCGCAATGTGCCCCATGGGCTCCATGGCCATGGCGTTATAGTTGCCAAAAAGCAGTCCACTGCAAAAGAACGAACCCAGGAAAAGCGGTGCAATCAAAAGAAGTGGCGGATGGCCACTAAAGATGATGCACAAGATCATCATGGCAGCCCAAACGCCAATGAAGCCTCGAATGGCCCATTTTGAAAGCGTACGCATGCCAAGCCGCATCACGGCGCGTCCGTTGTAAATCATGGCCAAGGCCAGCGCTATGGCAAAGCCACCAAACCAATAGGGGAAATTATCGGCCTGACCATATTGCTCGGCAAAAATTTGAGGCGATGTGCCGAGATAGCAAACGAAGGCACCAAAGATAAATCCAACAGCAAAAGTGTAACCCAGAGAAACCGGGTTCTTCACAACTTCGATCGCACCCGCCATCAATTCACGCGCATTGAATTTCCGGCGAAATTCGGGATGAAGAGTCTCGTCCTGTCTGAAATGCAGCCATATACCGGCACCGATAGCGGCAACCATAAAGCCACCGAAAATCATCCGCCACGTGCCGTGGTCGAGCACAAGTTTTCCGATCGTCGGCGCAAAGATCGGCACCAGCATGAAGATCGACATGACGAACGACATGATGCGCGCCATGTTGGCGCCGCTGGCATTGTCACGCACCATGGCAATTGAAACACTGCGCGGGCTCGACGCGCCAAAGCCTTGCAAAATCCGGCCAACAATGAGCATGGGAAAGCTTGTTGCAAAAAAACACAGCGCCGCCCCTGCCACATAAAGCGCAAGGCCGGCAAAGATTGCAGGCTTGCGCCCCAGCGAATCTGAAATCGGTCCGAAGATCAGCGTACCGAAGGTGAGCCCCACAAAGAAACCGAGGATGATGAATTGCTGGTCGTTGACGTGAGCAGCGCCCAACTCATGTGCCATGAGACCAATGCCGGGCAGCATGGTGTCAATCGACATACCAACCATGGCCGTCAGAAGTGCCACAAGCGCAATGAATTCTAATTCTGGAGTGTGATGTTCGGTCATTTTATGAAACGCAAAGCCCGTGCAACATCAAGGAAATTATCCGTCTCAACACGGTTGGTCCGCTCGCCGATATATTTGCAGTGGGGATAAAAACTCTTCTCATAGGCAAGACCCGGATTGATATAGGTGACATCCAACTGAAATTTTTTCGGCACTGGAATAAGGCAATCCTTCAAAGGTTTTTTCAAGGCAGTCTCAACCCCTGCGCGAATGGCAGCTTGCGCCGCAATGGGCGTCATCGAAATCGTCGAATGGCCAATGCCCCTTTTCACCGCAAGACGGGTGATCGCTGCATTGGTGCCTTCAATCTCATCCATCAAAGCCTGATCACCGCTGACAAACACGGTCGGCACGCCATAGGTCGCAGCACCCAGCGCCACCAAACGGAATTCCGAGCAAGGCGTGCCATTGAGCTTGATCATGTGCGTGCGCGTGTTCAATGTGTGGGCCAGCTCATTGCCTTCCGAACCAACACTCGCATGATGCCCCACCATGATGAGCGCATCAAAGCTCTCATCCAGTTCCTGGATCATGCTGTAGGGATGCCCTGACCATTCGCGGATCAGCGTCACGCCAGCCGGAAACATCGTGGTGATCAGGTTGCGCCCTGAATCATGGGCATCTTTCACCCAGATTTCCGTGGCACCAGCGGCCTTGGCTCCTTCCACGGCGGCAAGCGCCTCGCGCGTCATGATTTCGCGGAATTCCTGCCAGTCGGCATGGTTCTTCTCGGCTTCGTCCCAATGGGTTATGCCTGCAACACCTTCGATATCAACACTGATGTAAACTTTCATAAGTGCTAGTTAGACGCCATGAAGATCAATTCCAATAGCCGGATGGTTGACCTAGACCCGCGTGACACGCAGTTCTACGAAAACCCCTACCCCACCTATAATCGCCTGCAAGTTGAATGCCCCGTCTTCAAATGGCAGCAATATGGCCACTGGTGTTTTGCGCGCTATGATGATGTGAATGCCCTGCTGCGCGACCGCCGCTTTGGCCGCCAGATCTTGCATGTGGCAAGCCGCGAAGAACTGGGTTGGGCCGAGCCTGCGCCCCATCTGAAGCCCTTCATCGAACACGAAAAACATTCCCTGCTGGAATTGGAACCTCCCGTGCACACAAGGCTGCGCGGCCTCATCAACCGCGCCTTCCTCTCCCGCCAGGTGGAACGCTTGCGCCCGCTTATTGCCAGCTATGCCAATGACTTGATTGACCGCTTTGAATCAAAATCTGAAGTGGAATTGCTGGAGAATTATGCCACGCCCATCCCGGTTTTCGTGATCTGCGAGCTATTGGGCGCCCCCACCGACATGGCCCGCCAATTCTTGAGCTGGAGCCACGACCACGTGGCCATGTATATGGCCAAGCGCGACCGCGCCATTGAAGACCGAGCCGTCAAGGCCGTCACCGAATTTTCCGACTACACGCGAAAACTCATCGCTGAACGCCGCAAGAATTTGGGAAGCGACCTCCTCTCCGAACTGATCCGCGCCGAAAGCGAAGGCCAGAAGCTCACCGAGAATGAGCTGATCACCACCGCCGTTCTGGTTTTGAACGCGGGCCATGAAGCCACGGTTCATTCCCTCGGCAATGGCATCAAGGCGCTTTTGGAGCGGGGCATCACCGGCCCCATGACGCCGGAACTCGTCGATGAAATCCTGCGCTTTGACGCGCCGCTCCACATGTTCACGCGCTATTCGCTCGAAGATCTGGAATTCAACGGACTGAAATTGAAAAAGGGCGAAGTCGTGGGCTTGATGCTAGGCGCTGCCAACCACGACCCCGCAAAATTCGACAACCCCGGACAATTCATTCCCACGCGTGATCCCAACCCGCATGTAAGTTTCGGCGCAGGCATCCACTTCTGCATCGGTGCACCCCTGGCGAGATTGGAAATGCTGGTAGCACTGGAAACCCTGTTCAAACGCCTGCCGAAACTGAAGCTGGCAGTCACGCCCCGATACAAGGACGTCTATCACTTTCACGGGTTGGAAGAATTGCGGGTTGATCTCAGAGGGTAGAAAATTATTTCAAGGCACCCCTTGACATTTTATTCCTACTAGGATTATATGTACGACATTGGAACCGGAAAGGAGGGGACAATGTGCACAGCGTTCTCATATTGCCGGTTTCAAAAGCAGCGCCTGCGGGCCTGGAGAAGTTACGCGCTCCATGCTTCCGGGAGCTTCGGTTCTGGACCTTGGGCATTACGACCCAAGCGCCTTCAATGGCTAACCAATATCAGGGCCGGATTTAAAATCGCTGCGTTTCCAGTGTTGATGGTTGTTCGAAGTCATTTCCTCTCAACCGTCATGCCCGCGCAGGCGGGCACCCAACTTTTTCCCTTTAAAACAGGAAGAAAGCTGGGCCCCGGCCACAGTTTACCCCGTGCTACGACACGGGGCTGGCATGACGGCGAAAAGTGTGGTGACCAAAGCGGCAGAAACACGAGCCGGGCTTTGCCCCATTTCTTTTATTACCTCAGAATTCTGATCGGGCGCAAAGCCATGGCAGAAACTTCCCCTCCATTTTTTTCTCCAGAGAACGAGATGCGGTGACATTGGCGCATGAATGACGGGCACGAGGCTACACGGCCTCGCCCCTGCATGTCCGATAGCCTGTCGTTTCCGCGCCACTGCCTGACGCTTGCCGCCCCCTCAAATCCGGCCATTGCGCCTAAATCTCATGTCAGGTGAAACTTTTTCAACAGGCCCGCCATGACAGATGTTCAGCCCCCTACCCCTCCCACTGGCCGTCGCGCGCGCGGTGGTGCTGATGCACGCCGCACCTTGCG
>JBDSTO010000125.1:0-7570 GCA_039928255.1 Aestuariivirga sp.
CTCGTTCTTGGCGATGAGTCCTGAGGCCGCCCCCAGAATGTCTGGCGTCGAGCGGTAGTTGCGCTCAAGCTTGATGATCTTGGCGCCGGGAAAATCTTTTTCAAAGCGCAGGATGTTGTCAACCTCAGCGCCGCGCCAGCCATAGATCGACTGGTCATCATCGCCCACGCAGCAGATGTTCTTGTGGCCCTGGGCCAGTAATTTCAGCCAAAGATATTGCGCGACGTTGGTATCCTGATACTCGTCGACCAGCATGTATTTGAAACGCTGCTGATAGGTTTTGAGAACATCGGGGTGGTTCTGGAAAATGCGCAGGACTTCGAGCAACAGATCGCCAAAGTCAGCGGCGTTCACGGTTTTGAGGCGCGCCTGATAATCAGCATAGAGCTTGCCGCCCAAGCCATTGGCGAAACCAAAGGCTTCACCCTTGGGAACATTCTCCGGCGTTAAGCCACGGTTCTTCCAGCCATCAATGGCATTGGCCAGTTGGCGCGCGGGCCAGCGCTTCTCATCAATGCCCTCGGCCTGCAGCAATTGTTTGAGGAGGCGCACCTGATCGTCATCGTCAAGGATGGAGAAACCCGAACGCAGCCCCGCAAGTTCGGCATGATTTCGGAGGATCTTGACGCCGATGGCATGGAAGGTTCCAAGCCACGTCATGCCTTCAACCACCGAGCCGATCAGATGGCCGATGCGCTCCTTCATTTCACGCGCGGCCTTGTTTGTGAAAGTAACGGCCAGGATTTCATTGGGCCAGGCTTTGCGCTGACTTAGAACATGGGCCAGTCTTGTGGTGAGCACGCGGGTCTTGCCGGTTCCCGCACCGGCCAGCACCAGCAACGGACCATCGATGGTTACAACGGCATCATATTGTTCCGGGTTCAGGCCTTTCAGATAGGGCGCTTCCGCACCCTGCATGGCGCGGGCGGCAAGACCTGAGGGCTTGGGCTGGTAGCTGTTGTCAGACATAAAGGGGCACGATTCTCATGCCCCCTATATAGCAACGTTCTTCAAAAGTTCACGTAGGTGTTGGTTGAAAAAATCAGGCGCAGCGCTTCAGAAAATCCGTTTGGCTTTCGAGGCGGGTTGCAAGCTGGCGCTGCAATTTGCGCCAATGGGCGGCGGTTTCCGTGTCACCAGATTTTTCGCAAAGCAGGGCATGGCGGGCGGCTTCACTGGCCGCACGGTTGCCATGCACGAAAACCAGAGCTTCGGCGAACTCGGTATAATTTGTGTGGACCATGACGGGACTCCCTTTCAGCTTCTTGTTGAAACTGATTTGGCCAAAAACTAAGCCCTTAGTTTTACGGGAGTGTGACGGTTATGGGGCAGGGCAATTAACGTTTGGGCGGCAGCCCGATTACGTGGCCCACTTGCGGAGGGCGGGTGATTGATTTGTGGCTTTCTACCATTTCATTAATCCTGGCTTGAATCTCAACCGGGTAAGGGCTGGTGCGTTTGGCGGTCAGATCAACATGGCTCACCATGACTTCAAGAACACAGGCGAGATATGACGTGTCACCGCGAAACATCTGCTGCACATAGTGCACGCGCTTCTGGTCGGCGCCGAGAAGCAGGGTCTCAATGCGAACCTGGTCACCAGCATGAAGTTCATTGGCGTAGGTTGTATGTGTTTCCAACGTGAAGGTGGTGCAGTTGGTGGACTTCACATAATCAACACCCAGCCCAAAACTTTCGAAGAGTTCTTCTGCGCTGCGGTCAAACAGCACTGCGTAATAGGCCATGTTGAGGTGGCCATTGTAATCGGTCCACTGGTCTTCGACAGTGAGCAAGTTTCCAATAAAAGGCTGGTTTGCGGGCATGGCAGTTTGGCATTCCTGTGCTAGATTTCGGTCATGGATAAAGCAGTTTCATCACCAAATACAATGCGGGCCATCGAAAAAGCCCGCGCGCTTTTGGGCGACAGGCTTTCAACCGCCCCCGCCGTGCGCGAACACCATGGCAAGGATCTGACATGGAATGTGGGGGCTTCTCCCGATGCCGTGGCGTTTGTGAAATCCACTGAAGAGGTGCAGGGCATTGTTAAAATCTGTGCGGCTGAAAAGGTGCCGGTGATTGCCTTTGGCACGGGAACTTCACTGGAAGGGCATTTTTCGGCTCCCTTGGGTGGAATTACCATTGATCTCAGTGCGATGAACGAGATTCTCGAAGTCAATCCTGAGGATCAAGACTGCCGCGTTCAGGCGGGTGTCACACGCAAAGCCCTCAATGTTCACTTACGCGACCAGGGGCTGTTTTTCCCGATTGACCCCGGTGCTGATGCCTCGCTGGGCGGCATGGCAGCAACACGGGCTTCCGGTACCAATGCCGTGCGCTATGGCACGATGCGGGAGAATGTCATGGGGCTTACCGTGGTTCAGGCCGATGGCTCGGTCATCCGCACGGGAACGCGGGCGCGAAAATCATCGGCGGGTTATGATCTGACCAGGCTCTATGTGGGCTCGGAAGGAACGCTGGGCATCATCACCGAAGTGGCATTGAAGCTTCATGCCATTCCGGAATCAATCAGTGCAGGAATTTGCGCATTCCCGAGCGTTGAGGCGTGCTGCCAGACGACGATTGAAACAATCCAGATGGGCATTCCCGTGGCGCGCATTGAGCTTGTCGATGCCGAGCACATCAAGGCGATCAATGCCTATTCGAAACTCTCAATGGCCGTGGGGCAGACATTGTTTGTGGAGTTTCATGGCACGGCTGCGTCGGTTGCCGAGCAATCCGCCATGTTCTCCGAAATTGCCACAAGTCACGGCGGCAGCGCCATTGAATGGGCGACACAGGAAGAAGACCGCTTGCGCCTGTGGCAGGCGCGGCATGATGCGTTCTGGGCCACGAAGTCGCTCGCTCCCGGCAAGGAAGAATCAATCGCCACGGATGTGTGCGTGCCGATCTCGAGACTGGCTGAATGTGTCACCCAAACCCAGGCTGATCTTGAGGCCAATAATATCTATGGCCCGATCATCGGCCATGTGGGCGATGGCAATTTCCATGTCGTGCTGTTTTGTGACCGCAGCGATGCTGAGGAAGTGAAACGCGTCAAAGCCGTTTATGGCCGGATGATTGATCGTGCCCTTTCGATGGGCGGCACGTGCACGGGCGAACACGGCATTGGTTCGGGCAAGCGCGAGTATCTCATCAAAGAACATGGCGATGCGGTGTTGACCATGCGCAAAATCAAGGCGGCGCTTGATCCCTTGAATATCATGAACCCGGGGAAGAACGCCGGGGCTTAATCCGGCGTTTCGTTTCAATCTAGGTAAACGTAATCACTGCCGCTGCGATGATGCCCAGCAGCAGGAATCTTGACGCCATCCCTGCGATCTTCGGGTTCAAGGCCTTTGGTGCCAAGGTGCTGACCGCCACAAACCCAATAAGGGCAACAACCATCACCATCTTCGCGATGAACCATGGCCCCAAGCCCAAGACGTCGCCGCCATAGCGCAGGAAGACGAGCGCAATGCCGGACACAAGAATGACTGCAAGGGACACTTTGGAATAGGCCTGAACCTTGCCAGCGATGCGGCCCAGGCTGGCCCTTGTTGCACCCTCGGCGCGCGCCATTTCTCTCCCGACAAGCGGCATCACCACATTGGCGACGGCACCGAAGGCCAGCCCCGTCAAATGCAAAAACACCATAAATTTAATAAGCAATTCCAATTTCGATCTCCTATTGCGTCCCCGATTTTTGCGCTGTACAACCTCAACTTAACTTGAGGTCAAGCGCAAAATGAGCACGGTTGCACAAATTCTTTCGGTTGGAGAATTGTCGGCGCGCAGCGGTGTCAGCGTGTCGGCGCTGCATTTCTATGAGACCAAAGGGCTGATCTTCAGTTTCCGGACCAGTGGCAATCAACGGCGTTTCAATCGCGCGATGTTGCGCCGCGTCGGACTTATCCAGTTTGGCCAAGCTTTGGGGATCACGCTGGCCGAAATCCATTCGGCCTTTACAAGCTTGCCACCCGATCGGCCGCCCACAGAAAAAGAGCAGGCGCAAATGACAAAGCGGTGGCGCGAGATGCTAGACGCCCGCATCAATGCGCTAAAACTGTTGAGAGACAGGTTGGATGATTGCATCGGCTGCGGTTGTCTCTCAACTGAACACTGTCCTTTGCGCAACCGTGATGACCGGCTTGGCAAACAGGGGCGCGGGCCTCGTCGTTTGATTGCGGGATAGAGATCGAACGATGCTTGCGCGCTGGCGCTCTTAAGCTAATCTCCTCGGCATGAGCGTGTGGAAATCCCCTGTCTTCTATTTTGGAATCTTCCTTGTGGCGGCCCTAGTCATGCTGCTGGTTGCTCCCTTCGTGGTGGATTGGGACCAGTGGCGTGGCAAACTTGAATCCTACGGTCACAAGATTACTGGGCGTTCAGTTGCCATCAACGGCCCGATCAACGTGCGGCTCTTTCCCTTTCCAACCTTGCAGATGAATGACGTGGCCATTGCCAATCCACCGGGCTTTCATGGTGCTGCTATGGCGGAGGTGAAGCGCATTACCGCCCATCTCGGTTTGGGCGGCCTGTTCAGTGGCGAGATCCGCGTTGAAGGCATTGATGTTGAATCACCAGTCGTCAATCTGGCGCGCAATGAGCAGGGCGAGGTCAACTGGCGCTTCATTCCCGACGAACAATTGGCGCAGTCGCATCTTCTCGACAAAGTGAGGCTTGACGGCATCGTTGTCACGGCGGGGCGCATTCATCTGGCCGATGAGCCGCGCGCGCAGGAAGTGGTGTTGGATCACCTTGATGGGCGGCTTTCTGCACCAACATTCACGGGTCCGTGGCGCGCCAATCTGACGGGAGACTGGAATGACGTGCCGCTCGAAATTTCAGTCACCACGGCAGAATGGCCGGGCGAGGGGCCGATCAAGTTCGGTTTTAAATTTGCGCCACAAGATGGTGTGACGCCAACCCTTGTGTTTGACGGTGCGCAGGACGATGGCCACCTCAAAGGCAAAATTGGACTGCAGCCCAGCCCGCGCGAAGATGGGCGGCAAGGGCTTGAGGGCCAGTTCAAACCGCTGCAGGCGCAAGCCGACATCGATGCAAGTTTCGACATGATTGATCTTGCCTCCATTCGCGTGACACCTGCGGATGAAAAAGACACGGGCACGCTGATCGAGGGCAAGGCGCACTTCGATTTGGCCGATGGCATGAAGGCCAATGTGGCGCTCACGTCGCCCCATGTTGATCTTGATACGCTGGCTGGAACCCAGTCACTTCGCGTTTGGCGTGCCGGCGGCGTGATGGCGCTGGTCAACTCGGCACTCGCGGTATTTCCCGAAAAGTTGAATGTCACCGCAAAGTTAGACGTGGCGGCTTTGTCGGCGGCGGGAGAGACATTGGAGAATGTGCATCTCGAAGGTTCAGCCGACCCGAATGATATTCGCATCAAGGATTTTACCGCCGATCTTCCGGGCCGTTCGCGCATGAAATTCAACGGCATTGTGTTTCCGGGGCCGGGTGCCGCTGAACTTGGTGGAACGCTGGCCTTTGAAAGCAGCGACACCCGGAGCTTTTCACAGTGGCTGTGGCCGGAAGGATCACAGACCCTTGCCAAATTGTGGACGGGTGCGCGCGGTCGCCTGAAAGCACAAAGTGATGTTACCTGGAATGGCAAGCAATTCGGTTTGCAGAATCTGAATTATGAATTTGATGGTGAGCCCGGCAAGGCCGAGCTTGCGGTTGCAGTTGGCGTTCTGCCAGCGGTGCGCCTCAAACTTGATGCGGGAGCCGTTGATGTTGAAAGCTATCTCAAGGGTGGACTTCTGTCCTTGGCGCAAGGTGGTCTTGGTGGGCTTTTGCAAAATGCTGATGGCATTGAAAAACGCCTGCAGCTTTCAGCCAAGAGCCTCACCCTCAATGGCATTATGGCGCAGAACGTTGCCTTTGATTTTGACTCCAGTGCGAGCGGATTTGAAATCAAGAAACTGGATGTGGGGGCGGTTGGTGGTGCACGGCTGTCGGGCGAGGGACTTGTGCTTAACGGGCCGGATGGACCTTCTGGCAACATCAAATTGAAGCTGGCGGCCGAGCGTCTCTCTGCTGTTCTGCAGCTGCTTGGCGCATTGCCGAAAGGGCCAGAGCCACGGTGGATGGCAACACTTGGCGCTTCACAATTTGACGCAGATTTTGCAGTGAAGCCCGGTGCAACGGAGCCAGCGGTTTCCTATGCGCTGAAGGGGACCAGCGGTGATTTTTCGATTGGTGCCAGCGGCACTGTGAAAGATCTGGCGAAATGGCCGCAATCGCAGCTTGGCGTTTCATCCACACTAAGTGCTGCTGATGATGCGGCGTTTGCCCGGTTGGTTGACCTCACCCAAAGCCCAACTGGCAGGTCAGGCCACATGACATTGACAGCCACGGGAACACTGGCCGATGGCTTTGCCACTGCGGCTGCAGCGGAGATGTTTGGCAGCAATTTTTCACTGGATGGCAAAATAAGTTCGGCATCGGGAACACTGAGCCTTGATGGAAAGATTTCGGCCAAGGCCGATGATGTGACAGGAATTTCACGGCTGCTGGGCTTGCCAGTTTTGCCGCCTGCAAACACGCCGATGGTCCTTGATGCCGTGGCCAAGGCTGGCCACGACGGAGAAAACTCCGCCACCATTTCATTGAAGCTTGGTGACAGTGAAATCCGCGGCAATGCAGGGATTGATTCCGCTGGTGTAGTTTCTGCAGATCTCAACGGCGGACATTTGCGACTGGCAGAATTTCTTGGGGTGGGCTTTCTGCCGTGGCGCGGTGATTATACGAGCCTCGACCAGAGTTTCAGCGATGGTTTTATCTTGGGGCGGGTAGGGCATATTCATTATGTGCCAGACCTTTTGTCGCCCGGCCTCGGGCCTGATTTAGCGAAACCTGCGATTGATTTCAGTTTTGCCAAAGATGCGCGGCAGTTCAAATTGGCGGGCGCTGATCAAGGATCAAACCTGCTGGAGTTTTCGTTGAAGACGGATGGTTCGAATTTCACTTTGGATGGCAAACTTGCCAGCGGTTTTAATCTCGATGAAATTTTGCGTAAGCCCGATGGCACGGTTCTGGGCAAAGGCAACGCCGCCATCACCGCGAATTTCACTTCGAGCGCGCGCAGCCCTGCAGGACTTTTGGCTGGGATGACGGGGACCGGACGTCTGAAGCTTCTGCCCCTTTCCCTCCCGCTATTCTCGCCCGAGCCATTTTTTACAAGCCTGGCTGACGTGAAGGATGCAAGCGGTTTGCAGAACACATTCAAGCTGGTAAATTCCGCACCTGGTACCGAGCTTGATGGGGGCCAGGTTGATATTGCGATCAAGCAGGGTAGTGCTGATCTCCAAACTCTCAGTCTGAATCAGGGCACGCTGGTCGTGGCGCTTTCTGCCAGCCATGATCTTGCCAACAATGATCTGCGTGTTGATCTCGTGGCGAGCAAGAGCGATCAGCCAGACCTGCCGGGTTTCAAGGTAAGCTATCAGGGACCCGTTGGCGCGCTTTCGGAGAAAGATGATTTCAAGGCGCTCTCTGACAAGCTTGGCTATGGCTTCATTGCGCGCGACATGGCCGAGTTGGACCG
>JBDSTO010000126.1:0-6061 GCA_039928255.1 Aestuariivirga sp.
GAGGCTATGAAATGAAATTGAATAAATCCCTGCAGTCGCTGGGCTTGGTTTTTGCTGGTGCCGTCTCCGGCATCGCACTTTTGCAAGTCATGAATTCAGCGGGTGCGGCCACCAATGCCGAAACCTATAAACTCCTCAATCTGTTTGGCGATGTCTATGACCGCGTGCGTTCAGACTATGTCGAAAAGCCCGACGAAAAGAAGATGATGGAAGCGGCCATCAACGGCATGTTGATGTCGCTTGATCCGCATTCAAGCTACATGAATGCGCAGGAATTTGCCGACATGAACGTGAAAACGCGTGGCGAGTTCGGTGGCCTTGGCATTGAAGTCACCATGGAAAATGGTGTGGTGAAAGTGGTCTCGCCTTATGATGGAACACCTGCCGCCAAGGCTGGCATCATGGCCAATGATTTGATCATCAAGATTGATGGCAAGGACGTGCAAGGCATCACCTTGAACGAAGCCGTTGATAAAATGCGCGGTGCGGTTGGCACACCCATCACCCTCACACTCGTGCGCGACAAGAAGGACCCCTTCGACGTCAAGATGACGCGCGATACCATCAAGATTGAATCGGTGAAGTTCGAGCAGCAAGGCGATGACGTGGGCTACGTCCGCATCTCGACCTTCAACGAACAGGCTGACTCAGGCTTGCAGAAAGCCATTGCCGACCTCGACAAGAAAATGGATGGCAAGGAAAAAGGCTTCATCCTTGATCTGCGAAACAATCCCGGCGGCCTGTTGCAACAGGCAATCGCCGTCAGCGATGTCTTCATGGAAAAGGGCGAAGTCGTTTCAACCCGCGGCCGCAGTGCTGATCAGGTTGAGCGTTACACAGCCCAGAAGGGCGATCTCACCAATGGCAAGCCGCTGGTGGTTCTGATCAACGGCGGCTCGGCCTCGGCCTCTGAAATCGTCGCCGGTGCCCTGCAAGACCAGAAACGTGCCACGATCATTGGCACAAGGTCTTTCGGCAAGGGTTCTGTGCAGACGATCATTCCGCTGGGCTCTGATGGCGCCATCCGTCTCACCACGCAGCGTTACTACACGCCGTCTGGCCGTTCGATCCAGGCCAAGGGCATTGACGCCGATATCGTGATTGAAGAACCACTGCCACCCGAACTTCAGGGCAAGAACGTGTCGACCGAAGGTGAAGCAGGCCTCAAGGGCCATCTCGCCAATCCAGCGGGCGGCAATGAAGGCGGCGGTTCGTCAGCCTATGTACCCGAAGACAAGACCAAGGACGTGCAGTTGCAGGCCGCGATTGATTTTCTCCATGGCGTGAAAGTTGTGACCAACGTCACACCGGACAAGCCCGCCACGGATGCAAAGCCCGCCACGGATGCAAAGCCTGAAGATGCAAAACCACTGGACACCAAACCACTGGACGCAAAGCCAGATGAAACCAAACCGGTTGATCCACCCAAGACCGGCAACTAATAATCTGAATTTCGCTACGGTTAATGAGCCCTTAACACCTGCCCGCTGAAATGTGGGCAGGAACGAATCGATAAAGGCAACATGCGCCGGGACGAACTTTCAACTCCACTGCACAAGCGCAGCTTCAGGCAGAGGCTTTGGGCCAGAAGACCTGGCCTTTTGCCGCTGGCCTATGGCCTTGTTTTGACGGGATTTGTCGCGGGCTCATGGTGGCTGGCAAGACAGCCTCTCCCCTTTGCTGGTGAACCCATTGTGATTGCGGCGGTTCCTGCGGTTGAAGAGGTGAAAACGGCAGCCGTTGATCCGGCACCGCCGATTGAAGTGGAACAGGTGGATTCCCAGCCTCTGCCCGTCAAATCCACGTCTAAGAACCCTGAGCAGAACTTGGATGTCGCGATGAGCGATAGCTCTGAAATTTTTACCAATCCGCATCAGTCTCTGGCCAAAGCGCCAATAAGTGGGCTGGTCGAAAATTCTGACCAAGGTCCCCTGCCCAAGATTGGCCTTGGTGGCAAGAAACCCAGCGATGCCTATGCCAGAATGGTTTCAGCCAATGCCATCCATTCCGATCAACCCAAGATCGCCATCATTTTGGGCGGCATGGGGCTCAATGACAAATTGACGGCGCGCGCCGCGCGCGACCTCACCGGCGACATAACCTTTGCCTTTGCCCCCTATGGCCCTAACCTGCAGGATCAGGTGAACAAGGCGCGCGAACAGGGCCATGAAATCCTGTTGCAGCTGCCGCTGGAGCCTGTGGGCTTCCCGGCAAGTAACCCCGGCCCCAAGACGCTTCTCGCCGATGCAGACACGCCAACCAATCTGCAAAACTTGCAATGGCACATGTCGCGCTTTACGGGCTATGCTGGCGTTGTGAATTATATGGGGGGCCGCTTCATGGCAGCGCCCGAAGCCGTCAAACCCATGTTGTCAGAACTGAAAAAGCGCGGGCTCTTCTTTGTTGAAGATGGCTCGCTGCCCCTGTCCTCAATGGATGATGTGGCCCAAGCCGTCCATCAACCCGTGCGCCACGCCGACGTCGTAATCGATGCCAGCCCTGATGCACAATCAATCGCTGATGCATTGAGCAAGCTTGAAGAACAGGCCCGCTCACAAGGCTTTGCCATGGGCACAGGTTCTGGCCTCGCTGTAACCGTCGACACGGTGAGGGATTGGGCCAAGTCTGCGCGTGACCGCGGCATCATTCTCGTTCCGGCAACCGCCGCCTTCAAAGGGCGCATGGGATGAGCGAAATCATCAGACCTGATGTCACGGCCTATCGCCCCTGTGTGGGCGTTATGTTGCTCAATCGTGACCGCCTGGTTTGGGTGGGCCGCCGTTTTGAAAAACAGAATGATGATGGTGTGGGAAAATTCTGGCAAATGCCGCAAGGCGGCATCGACAAAGATGAAGATCCAGCGCGCGCCGCCATCCGCGAGCTCGCGGAAGAAACTTCCGTCACCTCGGCAGAGATCATCACGCAGAGCCCAGGCTGGTACAACTATGATCTTCCGGCCGATCTGATCGGCACAAGCTGGAAGGGCAAATATCGCGGCCAAACCCAGAAGTGGTTTGCCATGCAGTTTCTAGGTTCTGATTCCGAAATCAATTTGAAACCACAAGGCCACGCGCAGGAATTCGATGAATGGCGTTGGGTGAAGATGGACGAATTGCTGGACTTGATTATCCCTTTCAAACGCGCCGTTTATATTGAAGTGATTGGCGCCTTCAGGCATTTGACGACGTGAGCATTTCCCACATCATATTCGATTGCGACGGCGTTCTGGTGAATTCCGAACCTCTGTCGGCCCGCGCTGACGCTGAACTCATGGCGCAATTTGGCTTGAAGATGGACGAGGCAGAATTTCGTCGCCAGTTCATGGGCCGTACCTTTGAATATATGGTGGAAGAACTTTCCGCCAAGCGCGGCACAGTATTCCCCGATAATATCGTCGCCCTTAAAAATCAGCGGCTGAGTGAGCTTTATCGCTCGGAACTGCAACTCGTGCGCGGCGTGCGCGATGCATTGGAAACCATCAAGGGCCTTGGCCTTTCAATGTCCGTGGCGTCCAATAGTCCACGTGAATTGGTGAAACTGGCCTTGCAGGTCACAGGCCTGTTGCCCTTCTTCCGCGATCAAATCACCACCTATGAAGACGTACCCAACGGCAAGCCCGAACCCGATATTTATCTTCTCGCTGCCAAGCGCAGTGGCTCAACGGCAGAAAATTGTCTTGCGGTGGAAGATTCAATTTTTGGCGTCAAAGCCGCTGTTGATGCGGGCTGCTGGACGCTGGGCTTTACCGGCACCCATGATGATGGCCATGCCCATGGCCTGAAGCTCCGTGACATCGGGGCGGAAGCCCTGTTCTCAAAAATGATGGATTTGCCCGCACTGGTCTCGACATTCGTGGTCGAAGACTAGCACGGGCATTTTCGAGTAAGTTCCCGGATCGTGTTGAAGCAACCGCTCCAAATGAACTCAGGGAGCTGGTGTGGCGTCGCAGGACACCTTTGGGTTCATGTCGGCAAATGCACCCGTCGGATTGTCACGCCAGGCCCAGACATGCATTTCGTAGAACTTGTCGAGGCCATAGCGATTTGGCTCGCTGACAAAGTTGAACAGATGGCCTTCGAGTGAGGCAGGTCCCTTGAAGGCAATATATTCAACTGCAACAAGATCAAGGCTGCCGTCGGCTTGCGGCTCATACATCACGGCCTGGGGATGAGCTACGTCAAGCTTGACCGCCTTCAGCAGATCTCCGTTGACGTAATGGATGCCCATGGCCCCGCCCGCGAGGCCGCTTGTGCAGGGAATGGGGCTATAGCCTTCCGCAATCGCTACTTTCACGTCCTTGAAACGGTCGTTAGCTTCACGGACATGTTTGACGAGCGGGTTCACGGCATCTGCTGCTTGGGCTGGCGCAAATACCAGCAACGATAGAAGAGCGACGCCGACGGTGTGTCGAAGTTCGAACATAGTATTCTCCATGGTGAATTGAGGTTTGGGGATTGAGTGTCGAAGGGCCCTGGTCACAAATTGGCGCAGGCGCCAGTTGATTCAGTGTCCGGCTGTTGTCGGATCAATCATGCCTGTCACTTCGGTGATCTTGTTGGCGGGAAAGCCACTGATCTCGGCGTGGCGCTTGATCACCGCCTCGTCCTTGGCAAGATAGATGCAAAATGTTTTGTCAGCCGTCACATAGCTTTGCACCCACTGAATGTCTGGACCAAGCTTGTTAAGGGCGGAATTTGAGGTCTTGGAAGCATCACAAAGTTGCTTGTCGTTAAAGCTGCCGACCTTTGGAATTTCACGTTCAATGACGAACTTGCGCATAACATAATCTCCTGTTTTGGATCTCAAACCAACGAAAAGCCGTTGATCAGGAAACCCTAAAAGATCGCCGTTATCCGTCCGTCATTTCGACAGGCGAAGTCTTGTTATCCCACCATCATTTCGTTTAGCGTGAAGGCTGAAGTGGAAATGACGATGGACCTGAAGCTGTTTGGCAATTTTTCCCTTTCGCATGAAGCAGGTGATGGCCTGTCCGTGTCCCTGCGCCGTGGTCAGGCCCTGATTGCCTATCTGGCGTCGAAAGAAAATCGCCGTGAGAGCCGGGAAGTTCTGCTTGATCTGCTCTGGCCAGATCGTTTCAAGGAACAGGCACAAGCGAGCTTGCGCCAGGTCATTTATGAGCTCCAGGTCCTGGGCGCAAAAGACAAACCATTGATCATCACAACACGCGATCAGGTTTCTCTCGGTCCGGCAATTCAAACCTGTGACCTTTGGCGCTTTGAAAGCAAGCCGGGAGAATTTCATGGCGGCAGGGCAGAAGAAATGCTGGAGCTTTATTCCGGGCCCTTCCTGTCGGGTCCACCATTGGGAGCCGAACCCTTTCAGCAGTGGACAGCCATTCAGCGCGCGCGCCTTGAAAACCAATTGGAAGCTGCGGTTCTCGAAACGGCCCAGGTCGTGTCGCGGCCAGCGGAAATTGCTTTTGCGATTAAGATTCTCTCGCAGTTGCTCGAGCGCTGCCCCATGAGCTTCCAGGCGATAGCCAAGCTCATGGATCTGGCGGCATCAAGCGGGCAAGCTGAGCTTGCCACACGCCAGTTCGAGCAATTTGCCAAGCGGCTGAAACTGGAGTTTGACGAAACACCACCCGCAGAACTGGTAAGCTTTCATGCGGCCTTGAAGGCCATGCCCGCGCAAGCGCGTCCGTCGATCCCGCATCAGCGTCAACCAGCCTTTAGCCACAAAAGCCCTTGGGCGCATACGAGCTCGGATGCGCCCGTGATCGCGGTTCTGCCCTTTCAATACAAAGGTCTTCGCCCAGAAAGGATGGAACTAGCCAATGCCTTGAGCGAAGATATCATTCTCATGCTTTCGGGCTGTCGTTGGTTTGGTGTACTGTCACGCAGCGCCACTCACAGCGTGGTCCAAGACTCGCAATTCATTCCCCGTGATTTTGCCCGCAAGACAGGCGCCAATCATTTGGTCTATGGCACAATTTCCGACCGGGGCGATCAGCTCTCGCTGTCGATTGAACTGGCCAATGCCGAAACGGGATACATTACTTGGGCCAAACGCTATGACGCCAGCGGCGTTGACCTGCTCA
>JBDSTO010000127.1:0-5785 GCA_039928255.1 Aestuariivirga sp.
GTTTTGGCCAGGCCGAATGTGTGATTGAGGAATTTCTTGAAGGCGAAGAGGCGAGCTTCTTTGTGCTCTCTGATGGCACCAATGTTCTGCCCCTCACCACCGCGCAAGACCACAAGCGCGTGGGCGACGGCGACATTGGCCCTAACACGGGCGGCATGGGGGCCTATTCACCAGCGCCGTGCATGACGGATGCGCTGTGCGAGGAGGCGCTGGAAAAAATTGTGAGGCCAACGGTCAAGGCTTTGGCCGAGATGGGGCATCCGTATAAGGGCGTTCTCTACGCGGGTTTGATCCTCACGAAGCAGGGGCCAAAGCTCATCGAGTACAATGCGCGGTTTGGCGATCCTGAGACGCAGGTGTTGATGATGCGGCTTCAAAGCGATTTGCTGGAATTGCTGGTTGCTAGCGCCACGGGTGGTCTGGCGGGGAATAAAGTGACATGGCGAAATGAGCCTGCACTTACCGTTGTTCTATGTGCCAAAGGCTATCCCGACGATGTTTCAAAGGGTAGCGTTATCAATGGCTTGGACCAGACTTTTGGTAAAGGCGTTGAAGTCTTCCATGCCGGAACTGCGCTTGACGGCGAGTTCATCGTGTCCAATGGCGGGCGGGTTTTGAACGTCACCGCGATTGGTGCCACAGTCAAAGAGGCGCAAGCCAAAGCCTATGTTGCGGTGGACAAGATCAACTGGAAAGATGGCTTCTGCCGTCGCGACATTGGCTGGCGGGCAATCCCCAAATGAAAATCGGGCTGGCGCTTGGCGGTGGTGGGGCACGCGGACTCGCCCATATTCCAATGCTCGAGGCCTTTGATGAGTTGGGTCTGAAACCTGCGATGATTGCGGGATGCAGCATGGGAGCTTTGGTGGGTGCTGCTTATGCGGGCGGCATGAGCGGGCGCGAGCTTCGTGACCACGCGTTGTCCTTGCTTTCAAACCGCATGACGATGGCGCGGCATGTTTTTGGCGCAAAAGGCGGCCGCCTTGGCAACATTCTTTCCATCAAGGGTCTCATGTCGATGCAGCTTGAGGGACGCAAGCTGGCCGACATCGCGCTGCCTGATCATCTGCCGCAATTGCTTCAAGATCATCCCATTCCGATGAAAATCATCGTCACGGATTATGAGCGGATGGAGGAAGTGGTTATTCAAACCGGGCATGTGAATGAAGCAGTCGGTGCTTCCATTGCCATACCGGGGCTGATTTCAGCGCCGCTCATTAATGGGCGCATTCATGTTGATGGCGGTGTGAAGAACCCTGTTCCGTTCAACCATGTGACTGAAGGCATGGATCTTGTGGTGGCGATCGATGTGACAGGGCGTCCGCGCCCGCCCGGCAAGACCCATCCCACCAATATTGAACTGGCGATTGGTTCGCTGCTGATCATGTTTCATGAGCTGGCAGATTTGCGCCGCGCCCAGATGCCGCCCGATATCTATCTCACGCCAGACGTCGATAGCTTCAATGCGGGTGATTATTTCAAGGCGAAAGAGATTTTTCTTGCGTCCGAGCCTGCCAAGGAAAAGTTGAAGCGAGCTTTGGATTTGCGAGTCAATGCAAAGATTTAGCGTCGGTTCTTGAAGAATTCGATGAGCAAGGCTTTCGCTTCACTCTCACCAATCCCGCCATAGACTTCAGGGGCATGATGGCAGGTGGGTTGATGGAAAAATCTGGGGCCATGTTCAACGGCACCCATCTTTTCATCGCCCGCGCCGAAATAGACCCGGCGCACGCGTGCGAATGAAATGGCCGCTGCACACATGGCGCAGGGTTCGAGCGTCACATAGAGATCGCAGTCGATCAGCCTTTCGCTACCCAAAGCTTGTGCCGCTAAGCGGACAGCCAGAAGCTCGGCGTGGGCGGTGGGGTCTTTGAATTCCAGCGTGCGGTTTCCCGCCTGGGCCAGCACCTTTCCCGCTGCATCAACAATCACGGCACCAACCGGCACTTCTCCGCGCGAGGCAGCCGCCTCGGCTTGCGCGAAGGCCAATGACATGGGCTCTGGCAGTTTCTGCTTCATCGTGGCAGATCAGCTACCAAACGGGTTGAGGTCAAGCAGAGATATGCGCATTGTCGGCGGAAAATTCAGGGGACGGGAAATCAAGGGGCCTGCAGGTAGTGTCACAAGGCCCACCTCTGACCGCGTGCGTGAATCCATTTTCAACATTCTCGCCCATGGCATTGCTGATTTTTCATTGGAAGATGCGCGGGTGATGGACCTTTTCGCAGGCACCGGCGCGTTAGGATTGGAAGCCATTTCGCGGGGTGCCAAGTTCTGCCTGTTTGTCGAAGAGGATTCGCCCGCGCGCGGCGTGATCCGCGCCAATGCCGATTCTTGCGGTGTAATTGGCCAGTGCAAAATATGGCGGCGTGATGCCACAGATCTTGGTCCTGCTGCGCCACAGTCACCCTATGGGTTAGTCTTTGTCGATCCGCCTTATGGCAAGGGCTTGGGTGAAAAGGCGTTGGCTTCGCTGGTTCAAGGCGGCTGGCTTGCGCCAAATGCGATTGTGGTCCTCGAAGAGGCAGAGAAGGCGCAAGTGAGTGATGTCGCGGGGCTTAGCTTGATTGACACCCGCATCTATGGTGACACTCAGGTTCGGCTTTACCGATACGGTTGATCAGCTCCGTCCGAACAGCCGCTCGATGTCTGGCAAATTCAATTCGATAAATGTGGGACGGCCGTGGTTGCATTGGCCAGAATTCGGGGTGACTTCCATTTCCCTGAGCAGTGCATTCATTTCCTCCACGCGGAGGACCCGGCCCGCACGCACAGAATGGTGGCAGGCCATGGTGGCCAGAACGTGGTTGATCCGCTCTTGAATAGTCTCGGATTGACCGAGCTCCTGCTCTTCATCGGCTACGGCGTTAAGCAATGTTGCCACATCGGCTTTTGCCAAGGCGGCCGGCACTTCGCGCACGATCACGGCGTTTTCGCCAAAGCCTTCGATTTTCAAACCTGCTTCGGAGAGCATTTCGGCGAGACCCAGAACCGTGGCCGTCGCTGTGGGGTCAAGCTCGATCACCTGCGGCACCAACAGGGGCTGGGTGTGAATGCCCTGCCCGGCGCGCTCTTTTTTCAAGCGTTCATAGACGATGCGTTCATGGGCGGCATGTTGATCGACCAGAATGAAACCGCGCGGTGTTTGGGAGACGATATAGGTATTGTGGAGCTGCGCGCGGGCGAGACCCAAAGGAAAATCTGCCACACCCTCTTCGCTGATTTCTGCCTTTCCCTGCGGCGGCATCTGCATGGCAAAACCCGCTTGCGTATCTTCGGCAAAATGAGTCTGCGACGGCTTGTAAAAATCTCCGCGGGGACGAAAGGCTTCAGCCGTGCCTGTGGATTTCGATGTGTCTGATTTCAATGGTGCCGATGCTAATGCCCGCTTGATCGCCGAGACAATCATGCTGCGCACAAAGCCTGAATCCCGAAACCGCACTTCGGTTTTCGCAGGGTGGACGTTCACGTCAACGCGCGTGTCGGCACAATCAATGAACAGGCAGAGCGAGGGAAACCGGCCCGGCGGCAGCACATCGGCATAGGCACCGCGGACGGCACCGCTCACCAGCTTGTCACGCACGGGCCTGCCATTCACGAAGGCATATTGGTTGTTGGCAGCACCACGGGCATAAGTGGGGAGCGACGCAAAGCCTGATATGCGAATGTCTTCTCCGGCGTGATCGACGACCACGGCGTTCTCGATGAATTCACGGCCCATCAAACGGGCGACGCGTTCCTTGGCATCTTCGCCTGCCGGGCAATTGATCCACTGGCGTTCTTCGGTGGCAAATGTGAAGCCCGCCTCGGGGTGGGCCAATGCCAAGCGCTTCACCACGTCGACGGCCTCGCTGGTTTCCGTGCGATCAGCTTTCAAGAATTTTAATCGTGCCGGCGTGGCGAAAAACAAATCACGCACTTCGATCTCAGTGCCCACGGCCAGTCGTGCGGGCATCAAAGGTTCAAGGCGACCCGCTTCAACCGCCAGTGCCCATGCGTCATTCGATCCTCGCCATCGCGATGCGATCAACATGCGCGAGACAGAGGCGATTGATGGCAGCGCTTCGCCGCGAAAACCCAGTGTGGAAATGTGAATGAGATCGTCATCTGAAAGTTTGGACGTGGCATGACGTTCAAGCGCCAAGGGAATTTCATCAGCGTTCATGCCTGAGCCATTGTCGGCCACGCGGATCAGAGACTTGCCACCGCCACGAAAAACGATGTCGATCTCGGTGGCGCCTGCGTCAATGGCGTTTTCCACCAATTCCTTCACCACGCTGGCAGGCCGCTCCACCACTTCGCCAGCAGCGATGCGGTTGATCATGCCTTCAGGGAGTTTGCGGATTCGCATGGCCTCAAGATAGCCGTGGCTAAGGATTGAAGCTAATTATCGTTGAAAATCGCGCCGATGTTGCCCACAGTTCCATAGCTTGGATTGGCCTGGCGCTTCTTGGCCAGATAAACCAGGCTCAATTCATGATTGAGCTCTGCAGCCGTCTTTTTGGTGCCATCGGGCTTCAATTTTGAAATGCCGTTCTGTTCGAACACGTCGCCCACAGGTTTGGGGGGCACAACGGGCGTGCCATAAAGATTGTTTGCAGGGACTGTTGTCTTCAAAGGCGCAGACGAGATGGCGGGCGGGGCCTGATAGGCGGCAGCAGTTGCTGTTCCGGGGGCAGGCAGCTGCAAATCAGGCGGCAGTGACAGGGGATTATTTGTTGCGACCTGGCCTTGGGGGGCCATTTGCTTGGTATCCAGCAATTTGGACGCGCTGCTGCAGGCGCCAAGCGCCAGCGCCAAACCCATCAATACCACCGTCTTAAACTTCATAATCCCATCCATTCGCCGCTTGTTCGGCACAAATCCGGCCATTTCATGACCGGTCAGGCTTTTCGTTCGCCCCAGGATTCATACAACAAAAGTGCGACACCCGCAAAGATGGCCACATCCGCAGGGTTAAAGACATACCAGTTCCAGTCCCGCCAATGGAAGAGGAAGAAATCGGCTACGGCTCCGTGGACGGCCCGATCCATGGCGTTGCCAAGGGCCCCGCCGATCACCAGCCCCAGCGCAGAAACTGTCAAAGGCCTCGGCGAACGGCACGCCCAGAGCCATAAAACTGCGGAAATCAGGACACTTATGCCAATCAACAAAGGCTGCACGTGGGTGGTCATCAAGCCATAGGACACGCCCTTATTCCAGGCCATGACCACATCAAAGAAGGGCGTGATCGCGATCTGGCGAACGTCTGGCATGTTGACGATGTTGAGGAGCCACCATTTTACAGACTGGTCCATGCCGAAAGCTAGCGCTGCCACGGCAAGGCCTAAAGGTGCCAAGGGGGACCAAAAGCGGGTCATGTTTGAAGCCTCGTCTCCTCCCCCTTCACGGGGGAGGTGTCAGCGAAGCTGACGGAGGGGGAGCCGCGATGAACGCCCCCACCCGTCACGCTGCGCGTGCCACCCTCCCCGCAGAGGGGAAGGGATGATTTTGAGAGCGGCATCAAACAGTTTTCCCGACGCGCGTCTGCCATTCGCGTACGGCTTGCGCATCGCGCCGGGTGATGTCGGGGAAGTCTTTGTCCTGGCCAATCTCCTTGGAGATTTTCCACGAGCGGGCGCATTTCTGACCTTCGGCTTTGTGGCTGACAACGGCAAAGTTATCCAAGTGGAAAGCCTCGGCCGGGCCTTCACCTGCTGTCACCTTGATACCTGACGTGATGCACACTTCAGCAAAATCAATGCTGTTCACGGCGGCCAATGCTGCCTCATCGCCCTTCACATAG
>JBDSTO010000128.1:0-12532 GCA_039928255.1 Aestuariivirga sp.
ATAGGGCGTTCGTGGGCGTTCATGTTTGCTATCTCCATTCGAGCTAACTATTCCACGCCAGCTGAGTTGTAGCTGAATTTACGGTTCATCATCGGTTCACCCTTCGATCAAGGTAAACGCCGCAAGTTCAAGCCGCGGAAGTCAGGGGTTGGCTGGTGCTACCCCGCCACATCAAATAGGCCGATGCGGCCATAATCATCGCAAGACCGAGCCAAATCAATCCGCTCGGCCAATATCCAAACAACAAACCATAGACCAGCACATTGCTGATGAGTTTGAGATCATCAAACGGTTGGACGAAATTGGCTTCTGCTGCAGCGTAGGATCGCGACATCAGATATTGCGCGATGCAGACGAGTGCACCTCCCGCCAGCAGCCACATAAAGACGTGGGGCGAGGGCAATTCAAAACCTGCACCAAGCGAGAGCAATGCATTGACGGGCGTAAGCAAAAGCAAAAGCCAGACCGTCAGGCTCTCCGGGCTTTCATCGCGGGTCAGATATTTGGTGAGCAACGACGCAGCACCCCAGAGGACTGCCGCAGCAACAGGCAAAAGCCAGGCAAGGGTGAATTGTTCGGACCACGGATTGGTCACAATCGATGCGCCCAGGAATCCGACAACGGCAGCAAGCCAGCGGCTGGCCGGAACCGTTTCACGCAAAAAGGCTGCCGCACCCAGAAGCACAAACATCGGTGCCGTCATGGTGAGCGCCACAACCTGCCAAACGGGCACACCCTTGGCGATGGCGGTGGTGAACGCCAAGAGCCCCAAGGCCGAAACAGCCACGCGAACAGTATGTGCTACCGGATGATGAGACTTCAAACTGCTAAAGCCCTGGCGCAGCAGGAAGGGCAGGGAGATGACAAGCGCAATGCCATATTGCCAAAACGTGTCGGATTGCGGCTTGAGGCCGAGTTGGGCTGTAATCACAAAGGTGATGGCATTAATGAAAGCGAATGTGATGCCCGCCAGAACCATGAAGCTGGCGCCCTGAATGCGTCTTGTTCGTGTGGTGGAATTCTGAATCATGTGGCGGCAGGGTTGAATTAGGCGCATGGGGCCGCACTTGCAAGGCTTGGGCTTGACCGCTAATGCCCTTTCATGACCAGCCCCCGCAAACCGCCCATCGCCCGCTCTGCCGCAAGGTTGGGTGCCGTGCAGGCGTTGTACCAGCTCGACATTGGCGGCGCTGATTTGGGCGAAACCCTGGCGCAGTTTTCATCGCGCGTGAACGGCAATGACTTCGATGATGGCGAATGCGGCGAGGCCGACTACAAACATTTGCGCGAAGTGGTCGAAGGTGCCGTGCGCGAGCAATTGCTGATTGATCCCACGATTGACAAACAGCTCGACGCCGCCTGGCCAATTCATCGGGTTGATGCCACCTTGCGTGCCATTTTGCGCGCCGGTGCTTTCGAGATCATGTTCAAGGACAATGTGCCAGCCAAAGTGGCCATCAATGAATATGTGAATGTCGCCGCCGCCTTTTTCGATGGTGAAGAACCGGCAATGGCCAATGCCGTTCTGAACGCACTCGCGCGCGCCCGCAGACCGGATGAGTTCGCAGCGTGAACCTTCAGGAACCGCGCAGCAAGATTTTGCTGCTGGCTGTTGCTCAGGCTTTATATTCCAGCTGCGTCATTATCGTTTTTTCGACAGGCGGTCTTGTCGGCTTGATGCTGGCCCCTTCAAAGGGTCTTGCAACATTGCCGATCACCGCCTTTGTGGTGGGGTCCATGCTGGCGGTCGTTCCAGCGTCAATGTTCATGAAGCGGTGGGGACGCATTCCGATATTCACCGCCGGTGCATTAATAAACATGGTTGGCGCTCTGCTGTCCATCTGGGCGATCTACCATAATTTCTTCTGGTTGTTTTGCGCCGGTGCAGCACTTCAGGGCGTGTTCCAGGCCACCAGCAGCTTTTATGGATTTGCCGCCATCGAGGCGGCCGACATCAAAGATAAATCCATCGCCATCTCATGGGTGCTGACGGGCGGTGTGGTTGCGGCAATCGTGGGAACGGTGATTGCCAGCAAGACCGCAGACTTGCTTGCGCCCTTCACCTTCGCTGGAAGTTATGTCGCCGTGGCTGTGCTGGCCGCGTCCAGCTTGATCATCTTTGCAATTCTGAAATTACCAAAGCCGACACTGGCAGAAATTTCAGGCCCGCAACGCTCGTGGCCAGAACTGCTGCGGCAGCCCAAACTCATTGTCGCTTTCGCTTCGGCAATTCTTTCTTATGCATTGATGAACTTGATGATGACGGCAGCACCTGTCGCCATGGTTGCCTGCGGCTTTGACGCCTCGGCTCCTGCATGGGTCATTCAATGGCATGTGCTGGCGATGTTTGTGCCGAGCTTCTTCACGGGCCAATTGATCAAGCGCTTTGGCGTTGAACTGATCACAGGTGTTGGCATGGCCGTTCTTTTTATCGCAGGCGTTGTCGGACTTTCAGGGATCAGCTTCGGGCATTTCTCAGTGGCACTTATTTTGCTGGGTCTTGGCTGGAACTTTGGCTTTATCGGCGGCACCACAATGCTCACCTCATGCTACGAGCCGTCTGAACGCGCCAAAGTTCAGGCCGTCAATAATTTCGGCGTATCTTTGATGGTGGCGATTGCGTCAGCCAGTTCCGGTCAGATGTTGAGTTTCTGGGGCTGGTCCTCGGTGGCGCTCACGGTCATGCCGCTTGCCGCATTGATGTTGGGCGTGATCGCATGGAAGTCGCGGGCGAAGCTGGGAGACGTGATTTCCGGCCAACGCCGGTGATGCAGTTTGATGCCATCATAATCGGGGCAGGGGCTGCGGGTCTCATGTGCGCCATGACAGCAGGAGGCAAGGGCCGCCGCGTGGCTTTGCTCGACCACAATACCATCGCGGGTGCCAAGATTCTGATTTCCGGCGGTGGGCGCTGCAACTTCACCAACACGGGCACGAGCCCTCAAAACTTCATTTCGCAAAACTCTCATTTTGCGCGCTCGGCTTTGAGCCGCTACTCGCCGGATGATTTTTTGAAGTTGATCGCCAAGCACCAGATAGCCTGGCATGAAAAAACTTTAAGGCAATTGTTTTGCGATGGTTCGGCAAAGCAGATTGTGAAAATGCTGCTGGAAGAATGTGCAGCAGTGAATGTCGATCTCAAACTGAACTGCAAGATTTCCGGTGTGGGGAAGACAGATCAATTTGCTGTCGCAACGTCGTTGGGAGAGTTCTCCGCCCCATCACTTGTCCTTGCCACCGGGGGATTGTCGATCCCCAAAATGGGTGCGACAGGTTTTGCCTATGATGTCGCCAAGCAGTTTGAATTGAACGTCATAACACCAAAGCCCGGCCTCGTGCCTTTGCGGGCAGCGCCCAAGGATCTGGATTTCTATGCGAGCCTCTCTGGCGTCTCACTTCCCGCCATCGTCAGAGCGGGGGAGATCAGTTTTGCCGAGAGCATTCTCTTCACCCATCGCGGGCTTTCAGGACCGGCGATCCTGCAAGCCTCATCCTATTTGCAAGATGGCAAAACCCTGGCTTTGGATATGCTTCCGGGAATTGATGCATCACAAATGTTCAGAGACCGAAAACACACGCGCCCCAAGATTGCTCTGAAAACCATGCTCAGTGAATTCATCCCGCAGCGACTGGCGCAAAGCCTGGGCAGCGACGAGACGATGGAAAGCGTTGCCCCCGAAACGCTGATGGCTCTGGCCTCTCGTTTGAAAAACTGGAAATTCCAGCCTGATGGCACTGAAGGCTTTGCCAAGGCCGAAGTGACCACAGGCGGTATCGACACCAACGATCTTTCCTCCAAGACCATGGAGGCCAAAAAGGTTCCGGGACTTTACGCCATCGGCGAGGCAGTGGACGTGACGGGTTGGCTCGGTGGCTATAATTTCCAATGGGCTTGGGCCAGTGGCCACGCCGCAGGTGAGGCGATTGTAACCTGATTTTTAAACCTGTCATTTTATTCCTTGACATTTTCTCTTCCAGAATATACATAAACTCCTATCCTGAGAAAGGTGATGGTTTAACCCATTGCTTTTCAAGGGATCGGGTTTTGGAGGCGGGCGCAATCCCTCCCTCAAGGTCTGCAATGTCAATGTTGAAAGGAATGAAAGGATGCCAATGCCCAAACTATCTTTTCCCAGCCAGCGCCCTGCATTCCAGAATTTGGCAGTTTCCCTCACTTTTCTGAGTTGCGCCAATCATTTACATCAGAAGATTCACCTCAATTCGCAATTGCAAATGTGGCTAAACTTTGCCATAGCTGCCCAATCTTCCGGCACCGTCGCAGTGAAGCGTGATTCCATCGCGGCCATCGGTCAGGGTTCCGGAGCTCAACAAAATCATATTGAGGAACCATTATGACCTCCACTCTCTGGCTGATCGTCCTCGCAGGGGCGCTATCCATCGTCTATGCGATTGTAACCAACATGCGGCTCATGGCTGCTGATGCGGGCTCGGCCCGCATGCAAGAAATCTCGGCCGCCGTGCGCGAAGGTGCACAGGCCTATCTCAAGCGTCAATATACCACCATCGCCATTGTTGGCGTGGCGATCTTCGTTCTGGCCTTCGTCCTTCTGGGCAAATGGTCGGCCATCGGCTTTGCCATCGGCGCCATTCTGTCAGGTGCCGCAGGCTTTATTGGCATGAACGTGTCGGTGCGCGCCAACGTGCGCGTTGCACAGGCTGCCACCAAGTCATTGGCGGGTGGTTTGGACCTCGCGTTCAAAGCCGGTGCCATTACTGGCTTGCTGGTCGCGGGCCTTGGCCTTCTTGGCGTGACGCTTTATTTCGGCTTCCTCACCAACACGCTTGGCCTTGAAGCTACATCACGTGACGTGATCGACGCGCTCGTGGCTCTGTCCTTCGGCGCTTCATTGATTTCGATTTTCGCCCGTCTCGGCGGCGGCATCTTCACCAAGGGTGCAGATGTCGGCGGCGACATGGTGGGCAAGGTTGAAGCGGGCATCCCCGAGGATGATCCACGCAACCCCGCAACCATTGCAGACAACGTGGGCGACAATGTTGGCGATTGCGCCGGCATGGCCGCGGATTTGTTTGAAACCTATGTGGTGACCACGGTTGCCACCATGGTTCTGGCGGCCATCGTGCTGCCTGATGCCATGAAGCTGGCAGGCATGGTTTTGCCGCTCGCCATTGGCGGTGCTTGTGTGATCACCTCGATCATCGGCACCTTCTTTGTAAAGCTCGGCTCATCGAACAACATCATGGGCGCACTTTATAAGGGCGTTGTGGCGACGGGCGTTCTGTCGCTCATCGTCCTCTATCCCGTGATGAGCTACATCTTCGGCGACATGAATGTGGCGCTGGGCACGGCTGATAAAGCCTTCACGCCGATGAGCCTGTTCTATTGTGGCGTCGCAGGGTTGGTCATCACTGGCCTCATCGTCTGGATCACTGAATACTATACCGCCACTGGCAAGCGCCCCGTGAACTCCATTGCCGAGGCTTCAATCACAGGCCACGGCACCAACGTCATTCAGGGTCTCGCTGTTTCAATGGAAGCAACCGCAGTTCCTGCCTTGATCATCATCGCCGGCATTCTGGTCACCTTCAATCTCGCTGGTCTCTTCGGCATCGCCGTTGCTGTCACCACCATGTTGGCTCTGGCCGGCATGATCGTGGCGCTTGATGCCTTTGGCCCCGTAACAGACAATGCCGGTGGCATTGCCGAAATGGCGGGTCTGCCGAAGGAAGTGCGCCACAACACTGACGCGCTCGACGCTGTGGGCAACACCACCAAGGCTGTGACCAAGGGCTATGCCATTGGTTCAGCGGGTTTGGGCGCTCTCGTTCTCTTTGCCGCCTACACCCAGGATTTGAAGTTCTTTGCCGCGCATGCAACGCCAGGCTCGTTCTTTGAAAACGTCAACGTCACCTTCGATCTTTCCAGCCCTTACGTTGTGGTTGGCCTGCTGTTCGGCGGGTTGTTGCCTTATCTCTTTGGCGGCATGTCGATGACGGCTGTGGGCCGCGCAGCCCAGGCTGTGGTGGTTGAAGTGCGCCGCCAGTTCAAGGAAAACCCCGGCATCATGAAGGGCACATCGAAGCCTGATTATGCCCGCGCGGTTGACCTTTTGACCAAGGCCGCAATCAAGGAAATGATCATTCCTTCGCTGCTGCCCGTGCTCTCGCCTATCGTCGTGTTCATCGCCATCAACGCCATTGCAGGCAAGGCCGAAGCCTTCTCCGCCGTGGGCGCGATGTTGATGGGCGTGATCGTCACAGGCCTGTTCGTGGCCATCTCGATGACCGCCGGTGGCGGTGCCTGGGACAACGCCAAGAAGTCGTTTGAAGACGGCTTTGTGGATAGCAAGGGCGTGAAGCACTTGAAAGGCTCAGACGCCCACAAGGCCTCCGTAACCGGCGACACCGTCGGCGACCCCTACAAGGACACCGCAGGCCCAGCCGTCAACCCGATGATCAAGATCACCAACATCATCGCTTTGTTGCTGCTGGCTGTATTGTCGGCACACTAAAAGCAATCACTCAAGAAAAAGCCGGGGCAGGGAACTGCTCCGGCCTTTTTGCTATTTGACATGCAACTGGTAAGATGAACCATGAAAAGCGAACATCATTTTGAACTGGCGCATGATCATCGGCGCTGGCAACACACCCATAATTACGCTTATGGCCATGAAGGTGAAAGCGAGCGGCGCACCTTTTGGGTGATGCTGCTGACAGCGGCCATGTGCATTGTGGAAATTGGCGCAGGTTGGCTGTTCAATTCGGTGGCCTTGTTTGCGGATGGGTGGCACATGTCCACCCATGCGATGGCCCTCGGCATTGGCTTTTTCGCTTATCGCTATGCAAGGCTTCAGGCCAAAAACAGCCAGTTTTCATTTGGCACGGGCAAGGTTCATGCCCTGGGCAGCTATTCAAGTGCGCTCATCCTCGCCTTTGTCGCACTCTTTGTTCTTGTTGATTCAGTGTGGTCGATGTTTGGAGCCGAAACGATTTCCTACAATCAGGCTATTCCCGTCGCTTTCATTGGCTTGGCGGTGAATCTGTTGTCGATCAAATTATTGCATGTTGGCCATAGCCACGATGACGGCGACAATCACGGCCACGAACGTGATCACAACATGAAGGCGGCCTTTGCCCATGTGGTGGTTGACGCGATGACGTCTGTTCTGGCCATTCTGGCTTTGCTCGGCGGCAAATATCTGAACTGGACATTGCTGGACCCCTTGGTGGGTGTCATCGGTGCCGTGATCATTGCCCAATGGGCATGGGCTCTATTGAAAACCGCGATGCAGATGTTGCTGGACCGGCAGCCCTCCCAGGAACTGCTGAAAGACATCAGGGAGCGCATCCAGAAAGATGGTGACAGCGAAGTGTCGGATCTGCACGTCTGGCAAATAGCGCCGGGGCGCAATGCTGCCATCGTGTCAATTGTCACCCACGAGCAGCGCCAAACGGCAGAATTCAAGGACAGGCTGATGGGTCTGGGGCTTGCCCATGTGACGGTTGAACTGAACCAGTGCGCGAAATAATTAGACGCGTTCAAACCTCCTCAGGCTCAATCACCTGCACGGGCAGTCTCGAAAAATGTGTCCAGATCGCATTGCCAGCACCCGATGCCGCCACGATGATGATGCCCGCCATGGTCAGGCCATCGGGAATGTGATTGAAGATCAACCAGCCCAGAAGTGCCGCAAAGATGAGTTGGGCATAATTGATCGGCATCAGCAGTGAGATGGGTGCCTCGCGATAGGCGGCGGTGAACATCGAATGGCCGAGCATCGCCAGAAACCCCATGCCGATCAGCAGCACCGCATCAAGGCCCTGCGGCATGGCGCTTGGCCAATTCCACGGCAGCATTGCGGCGAACATCACAGCACCGACCCAACAGGCATGAAAGAGAAGGGCCATCGTTGTTTCCGTTCTTGCCAACAAGCGCGACATCACATGATAGATCATCGTGCCGATGGCCGTGCAGATGCCGAAGACGATTCCCCATTGCGATAATCCGCTTCCGGGCCTTGTGATCAGCAGCAGCCCGATGAAACCGAGGCCTGTCGCGATCCAGCCCACAAGACGCACGCGCTCGCCCAGAAGCGGGCCCGACAACATCATCACGCCAAAGGGGGCGAGATAGATGATGGCCGTGGTTTCAGCCACGGGCATATGATGCAGCGCGAACACCGCACACATTGAGGATAAGGCAAGGGCAACACCGCGTAGCATCACGAGGCCGGTGCGATCGGTTTTCACCATGGCCAACCCGTGCCTCGGCCCGAACGTGATAATGATCAGCATGAAATTAACCACATAGCGCGCCCACAGGATGAAGGGGATGGGCAGCACCAGCGACAGGTGTTTGGAGGTTGTGTCCTGGGCGGCGAACATGAGAACAGCACCCAGCACCAATGAAATACCGAGCGCCGCGCGGGTGGGCGTGGGCTTCACAGTTCGCTTCTTCCCGTCATGGTCTGTGAAACTTCAAATCGATTTCAAATTTATGAGCCCGGAGGTTTTTAACTCACCGCCCTCTCAAATGAGGATGGCATGGCGTATATATCGTCGCAATAAGCCCATGGTGTTCGTGATTGCATGACTGTCATGTTGGGAGACGCATGACCATCTTGGCCCTCTGGGGCTTGCGACTGCGTGTCTTTGGATCGTAGGGTGATCACCATGCGCTCCCTGTTTTTGTTCTGGCCCTTCTGGGCGATTCTCTCGGCTGTCTTCGCAGCACTCACTGCTATTTTTGCCAAAGTCGGTGTCGACAAGGTGGGTTCCGACTACGCCACCTTCATGCGTACTTTGGTGATCGTGCCGGTACTGGCCGCCATCTTATATTTCACGGGCGGATGGCAAAGCCCTTCATCGGTTTCACCGCGAAGCTGGCTTTTTCTCGGCCTGTCGGGCCTTGCCACGGGGGCCTCGTGGATTTGCTATTTCAGAGCGCTAAAATTGGGCGATGCGGCCCGCGTGGCCCCGGTTGATAAATTGAGTGTCGTGCTGGTCGCTGTATTTGCGGTGGCTTTCCTGGGAGAACGCCTGGCAGCTCCGAACTGGCTCGGCATTCTGCTGATTGGCGCAGGCGCCATATTGGTGGCCTACAAACCCTAAAAGGGGATGGCTTAAAACTGACGGTATTTGACAGTTTGGTGAGCCCGGCGGGTTTCGAACCCACGACCCTCTGATTAAAAGTCAGATGCTCTACCACTGAGCTACGGGCCCTTGGGGGAGGCTTGATTCAGGCGTCCCCAAAAGTTGCCGGACCATAGTTGTGCGCCTGCGAACGGTCAAGGCCAGAAACCAAGTTAACTGCCATGGGTTCGTTCACCAAAATTGACACAATTTCAAGACAATCAGGCCGGGGCAACGCTATAAGCATATGGCATAATTGCAGGGGCATTGATGACGGATTTGGCACTCGTGGTTCTGGCAGCCGGAATGGGCTCGCGCATGAAATCGGCGCTGCCCAAGGTTCTGCACAAGATCGCGGGCCGCTCGATGTTGGCCCATGTCCTCCATGCTGGCCAGGGGTTGAGCGCCGCGCGCGTCGTGGTTGTGACCGGGCCGGATATGGACGGCGTGAAGAAAGACGCGAGCAAGGTTTCCCCGAGTTCTACCTTTGCTGAACAGAAAGAACGCCTCGGTACAGGCCATGCCGTGATGATGGCCGCACCTGCCTTGGCGGAATTCAAAGGAACGGTGCTGGTTCTCTATGGGGATGTGCCCCTCATTCAAACCGAAACCCTGCGCGGGCTTCTCGACAAGCTTGATGCCAAACACCAGATGGCGGTTTTGGGTTTTGCGACAAAGAACCCTCATGGCTATGGCCGCTTGATCGGCACGAAAAACGCCATCTCTGATATTCGGGAGGAACTTGATGCATCGCCCAAGGAAAGAAAGATAAGTCTCTGTAATTCGGGGATTATTGCAATCAAGGCTGATCTGTTGCGGGTGCTTTTGCCAAAGCTCGCCAACAAAAACGCCAAGAAGGAATTCTATCTCACCGATCTGGTGAAGCTTGCGACAAAGGCCAAGACCAAAGTGGCCGTGGCACTTTGTGATGAGATCGAAGTTTCAGGCGTCAATGAGCGTGCCCAGTTGGCAGCGCTTGAGCACGAGTTTCAAAAGCTGGCACGAAAATCTGCCATGAAAAATGGCGCCACGCTGATTGATCCGTCTACGGTCTATTTTTCTGCCGATACCAAGCTCGGCCAGGATGTGACTGTGGAACCAAATGTCGTCTTTGGCCCCGGTGTTTCTGTGGGCGACAATGTCGAAATTTTTGCCTTCTCGCATATCGAAGGTGCGAGCATTGCGAACGGCGCACGCATCGGTCCCTTTGCCCGTCTGCGCCCGGGTGCTGAGATTGGCGAGAACGCGCACATCGGCAACTATGTGGAAGTGAAGAAAGCCAAAATTGGCAAAGGTGCGAAGGCCAATCACCTGAGCTATATTGGCGATGCCATTGTGGGTGCAGGGTCCAACATTGGTGCCGGCACCATCACCTGCAATTACGATGGCTATGACAAGCACCTGACCGAGATTGGCGAGAATGTCTTTGTCGGGTCTAATTCGGCCCTCGTGGCACCCGTCAAAATCGGGGCAGGGGCCAACATTGCGGCAGGCAGCGTTATTACGTCCGACGTGCCAGCCGATGCTCTGGCGATGACGCGCGGTCCTGCCGTCATCAAAGAAGGCTGGGCCAAACGCTATCGTGCCATCAAACAGGCAGCCAAAGCCTCCAAGAAGAAAGCCCAGGAGTAGATCATGTGTGGCATCGTTGGCATTCTGGGAAAGCAGCCCGTAGCACTCGACATCGTGGAAGCTTTGCGCAGCCTTGAATATCGCGGCTATGATTCAGCCGGTGTTGCCACCATTGAAAATGGCACGATTGAGCGCCGCCGCGCGCCGGGCAAGTTGCGCAATCTCGAAGATCGCCTGCGTGAGGCACCCCTGAAGGGAACCAGCGGCATTGGCCACACGCGCTGGGCGACGCATGGCGTTCCCAACGAAACCAACGCCCATCCGCACATTTCGGGCGACGTGGTGATCGTGCACAACGGCATCATCGAAAATTTTGCCGAGCTGAAGGAAGAGCTGATCGCTGATGGCTATAAGTTCGTGACCCAGACGGACACCGAAGTGGTGGCCCATCTCCTGGAGCGCGAGCGCAAGAATGGCGCTAAGCCCACGGATGCCGTTCGCAACATTCTGGGCCGCCTGCGCGGCGCTTTTGCCTTGGCGATCATGTTCAAGAGCGAAGAAGATCTGATGGTTGGCGCCCGCAATGGCCCACCGCTGGCGATCGGACATGGCGACGGCCAGATGTTCCTGGGGTCTGACGCCATAGCCCTGTCGCCATTCACCAATCGCATCACTTATCTTGAAGATGGTGACTGGGTGACGCTGACCCGCAATTCGTTCCAGATCTATGATGCCGACAACAAGCCGATCACCAGGCCGATGAGTTTCAGTCAGGCCTCATCAATGATGGTGGACAAGGGCAACCACCGCCATTTCATGGCCAAGGAAATTGAAGAACAGCCCGAAGTGGTGGGCCACACCCTGGCTGAATATATTGATTTTGCAACGCGTACCGTGCGCGTGCCAGAGAATCTGCCCTTTGATTTCGCCAAGCTTGATCGCATTTCGATTACCGCCTGCGGCACTGCTTTTTATGCAGGACTTGCTGCGAAATATTGGTTTGAAAAAGTGGCGCGCCTTCCCACTGAGGTGGATATTGCCTCGGAATTCCGTTACCGCGAAGCGCCGATGACGAAAGATGGCATGGCCATTGTTATCTCGCAATCGGGTGAAACCGCTGACACCTTGGCTGCCTTGCGCTATTCAAAATCGCAAGGGCAGCACACCATTGCCGTGGTCAATGTGCCCGAATCGACCATCGCGCGCGAATCCGAAATGGTGATCCGAACCTACGCTGGCCCCGAGATTGGCGTGGCTTCCACCAAGGCTTTCACTTGCCAATTGGCTGCATTGGCGTGCCTTGCATTGTTGGCGGGCAAGTTGCGCGGCACGCTCTCTCCCGCCCAGGAAAAAGAATATGTGACGGCACTGATTGAAGCGCCACGCCACATGACCGAAATTTTGAAGGAAGAAAAGAATATCGCTGCCATCGCGCACGATGTTTCAAAAACCCGCGATGTGTTGTTTCTGGGTCGCGGCATCAACTATCCATTGGCGCTTGAAGGCGCATTGAAGCTTAAGGAAATTTCCTACATTCATGCAGAAGGTTACGCGGCTGGAGAATTAAAACACGGCCCCATCGCGCTGGTTGATGAGAACGTTCCGGTCATCGTTATTGCGCCGCGTGATGAGCTTTATGAAAAGACCATTTCCAACATGGAAGAAGTGGCAGCGCGCGGTGGCAAGATCATCCTGATCACCGATGACCAATCACAAAAGCAAAATGCCCACAAAACCTTCCGCCACATTCGCGTTCCCGTGGCGCACGCTTTCATCAGCCCGTTGATCTACGCGATTCCGGTTCAACTCTTGGCGTATCATGCGGCTGTGTTCATTGGCACAGACGTTG
>JBDSTO010000129.1:0-7261 GCA_039928255.1 Aestuariivirga sp.
GCTGTGGTGTTGACCTATTATGTTTCGCCCTATTGGCTTTTGCTGGCCGCTTTTGTTGGCCTGAACATGTTGCAAGCGTCCGTGACCGGCTTCTGCCCGGCGGCAATGGTTTTCAAGGCCTTTGGACTGAAAAAGGGAGAAGCGTTCCGCTAATTCTTTTCCGGAGGACAGAACATGTCGGCCAGCAGTTTCAGAACCTTAACAAGCTTCTTCTCGGCGATCCGATAATAGATGGTTTGGCCATCGCGACGCGGTGCCACTAAACCTTCACGGCGCATAAGGGCCAGGTTTTGCGACACTGAACTCTGGTTTGCGCCAATGGCTTCGGCAATTTCGCCAACTGGCCTTTCGCCCTCCATGATGAGGCACAAAATGCGCAGGCGGTGAGGGTTTGCCATTGATTTCAGGAATTCGCTGGCGCGGTCGGCCGAGTTGGCCAAATCGGGTATATTCATAAGTTAGTATTGTCGCATATTCAAATCGCAGTCAATCACCTCACAGAAGGGTCGCCAAATGTCTCGCAAATTCATCCATGGAACTCTTGGCCTTGTGTTTGCGGCGTTGCTCACGATGGGCATTCCCGTCTGGGCCGGAGACTATACCGTTCATTCTATTTCCAAAACGGATCTCAAGGCGGTGTTCGGCCGGGTGGAGAGCCGCGATATTGTTCAGGCGCGCGCCAGGCTGGGCGGGACGATCATGTCACTGGATGCAGTGGAAGGAAATCCGGTCAAGGCGGGCGATGTGATTGCCACCGTGGTTGACGACAAACTTGCCCTGCAGCTTGCTTCCTTTGATGCGAGACTGAAAGAACTTGATGCGCAGCTGCAAAATGCTCTTGTTGACCTCAATCGAGGAAAATCATTATTGGCGGCTGGCACCGTGACCAAGGCCAGTGTCGATGCCTTGCAGACCAAGGTTGAGGTCCTCAACAACCAAGTTACGGCATTGCAAGCCGACAAGTCTGTCGTGGTGCAGCAAGGCGCTGAAGGCAAGGTTCTGGCACCGGCATCGGGAAGGATTTTGACAGTCCCTGTGACCAGAGGATCGGTCGTCATGCCGGGCGAGGCCATCGCCCGCATCGCAGCAGGCGGCTATTTCCTGCGCATTTCATTGCCGGAGCGCCACGCCGCCCAAGTCAAGGAAGGCGATGACGTGCTCGTTGGCGCGCGGGGCCTAGACGGCGGCCAGTCGTCCTTAAAGGCAGCCCGCAAGGGAAAACTGGTCAAAGTCTACCCTGAAATTCGGGACGGGCTTGTTCTGGCTGATGTTGATGTCGATGGATTGGGCGATTTCTTCGTCGGTGAGCGAACCCTTGTTTGGATCCCGGTGGACAAGCGCAATGTCATCGCCGTTCCACCAGTGGCCATCACGACGCGTTCTGGAATTGATTATGCGCAAGTCTCTGGGGCGTCAGGACCGATGGATGTTGCTGTGATCACGGGTGAAACATTTGCCACGCCAGAAGGTGACCGCACCGAGATTCTATCCGGCCTGGTTGATGGTGACAAGGTGACCACGCCATGAAACTCGGCATTGCGGGTTATCTGACGCGGAGCTTCATTGTTTCGCCTTTGACGCCACTCTTCCTGCTTGCGGCCTTCATGGTCGGGCTTGTGGCCCTGGTGACATTGCCGCGTGAAGAAGAGCCGCAGATTTCAGTGCCAATGGTGGACATTCACATCCGTGCTGATGGACTCAAGGCCGAAGACGCGGTCAAGCTGGTGACTGAACCTTTGGAGACCATCATCAAGAGTATTGATGGGGTTGAACACGTCTATTCGCAAACCAAGGATGATGGCGCCATGGTGACGGCGCGGTTTTTTGTCGGCACCAGTTCGGACGCCGCAATCTTACGTGTTCATGAAAAAATCCGCGCCAATATGGACAAGATCCCGGTGGGCATTCCTGAGCCGTTGATTGTGGGGCGTGGCATTGATGATGTAGCCATTTCCGTCATCACCCTGGCGCCGAAGCCCGAAGCTGCCGATCATTGGACGGCAAATGGTGTCACTCGGGTGGCGCGGGAGCTGCAGGTAGAGCTCGCCAAGCTTGAAGACGTCGGACTCACCTATATTACCGGGGACCAGCCGGAGGAAATTGCCATTGAGCCCGATCCGGCGAAGCTGGCGCTCTATGGCATTACGCTGCAACAGCTTTCAGCGAAGGTCGGTGGGGCTAACAGATCCTTTGAGGCGGGTCAGGTGCGTGAAGGTGGAAAGCAGACTTCACTGCTCGCCGGTCAGACCCTACAAACACCCTCCGAGATCGGCAGCATTCTCATTACAGCGCGGGATGGCAGGCCGGTCTATGTGCGTGACGTGGCAACAATCCTTCTTGCAGCAGACAGCAAGGAGTGGCGGGTCACAGATATCAGCAAGAAGGATGGCAAGCTTTCGCGGGTGCCTGCCGTGTCACTGGCCATCGCCAAGCGTTCGGGTACCAATGCCGTCATCATCTCGGAACGCGTGATCAGCCGGCTTGAACAGCTCAAAGGTGAGATCATTCCCACGGACATCAATGTCCAAGTCACCCGCAACTATGGTGAGACAGCCAATGAAAAGGCCAATGAATTGCTATTTCACCTGGGGTTAGCAACCTTGTCCATTGTTTTGCTGGTCGCTTTTTCGATTGGCATTCGCGAAGCCCTGGTGGTCGCAGTGGTTATCCCCACAACTATTCTGTTGACGCTCTTTGCCGCGCGGATCATGGGTTACACGTTAAATCGCGTCAGTCTGTTTGCACTGATCTTCTCCATCGGCATTCTGGTTGATGACGCCATTGTGGTCATTGAAAACATGGCGCGCCATTGGGCGATGAATGATGGCCGCTCGCGCCGCCAGGCTGCCATTGATGCCGTGTCGGAAGTAGGCAACCCCACGATTGTTGCAACCCTCACAGTGGTTGCAGCACTGCTGCCGATGCTTTTCGTGTCCGGTCTGATGGGCCCCTATATGAGCCCCATTCCAGCCAATGCTTCTGCCGCGATGATCTTTTCCTTCTTTGTGGCCGTTATTGTCACTCCGTGGCTGATGCTCAAATTTGGCAAGAAGGGCGGCGGCCACTATCAAACCTCAGGCCACGGCGGCGTTCTGGGACGCATCTATTTGGCCATAGCCCGACCGATCCTGAAATCGAGAGCAAGGTCCTGGATCTTCCTGTTGTCGGTAGGCGTTGTTACCTTGGCATCGCTGGTTCTATTCTACAGCAAGGATGTGACGGTGAAACTTCTACCTTTCGACAATAAGTCTGACCTGCAGATTGTTGTTGATCTTCCCGAAGGTTCATCACTTGAAGCGACCGACCGGGTGTTGCAGCAGGCCGCTGACCGTGCGGCGACGATTCCTGAAGTGGTGTCCTTGCAGACTTATGCTGGAACCGCCGCACCGTTCAATTTCAATGGTCTGGTCCGGCACTATTATGTGAGGCAGTTACCAGAACTCGGCGATGTGCAAGTAACGCTCTCCAATAAGTCGGCGCGCTCGCGCTCGAGCCACGAGATCGCCCTCGAACTCCGCAAGAAATTGGCAGACCTGGATATGCCCATTGGCACGGTGATCAAGACCGTCGAACCGCCGCCTGGCCCACCGGTTCTCTCCACTTTGCTGGCCGAGATCTACGGCCCCACGCCCGAGGCACGGCGTCTGACGGCCAACAAGGTGAAAGAGGCCTTCGCCAAGGTTCCTTTTGTCGTCGACATTGATGATAGTTTCGGCGAGCAGGCGCCCCGCATTCGCGTCGCCATAAATCAGGACAATCTGGAATACCAGAAGGTTGAAGAGCGTGACGTCTATGACACGCTGCAAAGCCTCTATTCACGTAATACCGTTGGCTATTCTCACCGCGGCGGCGGCCGTCAACCCATTCCGATCACGCTGGGACTGGCAAAGTCTAACAAGGTGATGGACGAAGCTGCACTTTCAACACCCGTTCCGGCCAATGCTTTGCCGGGAGGGCGCGGCGTTGTTGAACTGGGCGATGTGGTGAGTGTGCGCCATGAATTGTCGTCTTTTCCGATCTTCCGTCATAACGGACGCGCCGTTGAAATGGTCACGGCGGAATTGGCTGGTGCCTATGAGGCACCGATTTATGGCATGATTGATGTTGGGCGCGCGCTCGATCAGGTCGATTGGAACGGTTTGCAGCGCCCAGTGATTGCGCTTCATGACCAACCCCAGGACGAGTCCAAGCCCGTTCTGTTGTGGGATGGCGAATGGGAAGTGACTTGGGTCACCTTCCGCGACATGGGTGCTGCCTTCATGGTGGCGCTGCTCGGAATCTATATTCTGGTCGTGGCGCAGTTTGGCTCCTTCAAGGTGCCACTGGTCATTTTAACGCCAATACCGCTGACCCTCATTGGCATTATGTTCGGTCATTGGCTATTCCATGCGCCGTTCACGGCCACATCCATGATCGGCTTCATCGCCTTGGCCGGCATCATCGTGCGTAATTCCATTCTCCTCGTTGACTTCATTCGCGGGGCACGAACGTCCGAGCGGCCCCTGCTTGATGTTTTGCTGGAAGCGGGGGCAATCCGGTTCAAGCCGATTTTGCTGACGGCCATTGCCGCCATGATTGGCGCTGTGGTCATCCTGGCAGATCCAATTTTCCAAGGTTTGGCGATCTCGCTGCTGTTCGGGCTGGCGTCTTCCACGGCTCTCACCGTCCTGGTCATTCCTGCCATTTACGTGGCGCTGGGCAAAAAGTGATGTTGATCTGGGTCAGTGCATGAGAATTTTTCTGCACTAGAATATTTTTACAAACTCGGGGCGGATCGACAGTTTCACGATGCAGGGTGATTATTGCGTTTATTTGTATATTTGATAATGCGTATATAAAGTAGAACTTAAGTTTAGATTAGAGGCTGCCGAAACAGATCGGCATCGCCAATTGGGAGAATTGATATGGCTCACGTTGTTGTCCTTGGTGCAGGTTTGGGCGGGGCCATCATGGCCTATGAAATGAAGGCGCAACTGCGCCCCGAAGACACCCTCACCGTCATCACCAAAGATCCAAAATACCATTTCGTGCCGTCAAATCCCTGGATCGCCGTCAAATGGCGAACCCGCGATGCCGTAGAGGTCGATCTCGCCCCTGTCTTTGCCAAGAAGGGCATCGACTTCAAGCCGGTGGCTGCCAAAAAGCTTATCGCTGATGCCAATAGAATCGAACTCGAAGACGGCACGTCGGTTGATTATGATTATCTCGTCATCGCCACGGGCCCTGAACTTGCCTTTGATGAGATTGAGGGCCTGGGCCCCAACGGTTTCACGCAATCCATCTGTCACATTGATCACGCGGAAAAGGCATCTGCAGCCTTTGAAGCGTTCTGTGCAAATCCCGGTCCGATCGTCATTGGTGCTGTTCAGGGCGCGTCCTGCTTTGGCCCTGCCTATGAATTCACCTTCATTCTGGAAACGGAACTGCGGCGCCGGAAAATCCGTGACAGGGTCCCAATGACCTATGTCACATCCGAACCCTATATTGGTCATTTGGGCCTTGATGGGGTGGGTGACACCAAGGGGCTACTCGAAGGCGAGATGCGCGAGCACCACATCAAATGGATGACGAGTACGCGTGTTAAAAAAGTCGAGCAAGGCAAGATGACGGTTGAGGAAATCAACGATGACGGCACCGTCAAGGCAACGAAGGAATTGCCATTTGGATTCTCGATGATGCTACCTGCCTTCCGCGGCATTGCGGCGGTGCGCGGCATTGAGGGCCTCACCAACCCGCGTGGCTTCATTCTCATCGACAAACACCAGCGCAATTCGAAATTCCAGAACATATTCGCCATTGGAGTTTGCGTGGCCATTCCACCGATGGGCCCAACGCCTGTTCCCTGTGGCGTGCCCAAGACCGGCTTCATGATTGAATCAATGGTGACGGCAACGGCGCTCAATATCGGGCTCGTCTTGCGCGGCCAGGAGCCCAAGCATGAAGGCACATGGAATGCCGTTTGCCTCGCAGATTTTGGTGACTCCGGCGTTGCCTTTGTGGCGCAGCCGCAAATTCCACCACGCAATGTCAACTGGTCCTCCTCAGGAAAATGGGTGCATGCAGCCAAAGTCGCCTTCGAGAAGTATTTCCTGCGCAAGATGCGCCAAGGCACCAGCGAGACCTTCTATGAAAAGACGATGATGGACATGCTGGGCATCGCCAAACTCAAGTGACGTCCTTTGAAGGTAGATTGGGAAAATAAGTTGCAGAGCATAAACTGTTGACGTCTGCCACGCTGCTCAATTGCTTCTTTACGGCGACGCGGGTCGACAAGCTGAGCACTGAATATAGCGGCAAGTTCCTGCGAATGCAGTGAGAACGGGAACAATCTCGATAAGGGCGTGATACCGTTACGATGTGTTTGGATACGTAAAAAACAAGGCAATAAGACCACTGCCAAGAATAAGTCTTACTCCGCGATGGTCCGAGCCGTCCTGTCAATCTATTGATATTCCTGCCAAGTGGAAAACGGTCGACGAAGTTCGCAAACCTACCTGTGTCACAACGCGGGGGAATCGCATGGAAAAATACGAGCCTATGTGTACGGACTGTACACTTTGAAAACTGGCGTCCCGGAAGGGATTCGAACCCCTGACCCCAGGTTTAGGAAACTGAGAGTAGGGTCTTATTTTTCAATGCCTTGGAGGCAATTTGCTCTCTTTTTGCTCTCGATGCGCGATCTCGACGTGATTCGAACACGTGGCCTGCGGTTTAGGAAACCGCCGCTCTATCCTGCTGAGCTACGAGATCATGCGCGGGTCGAAATGTACGAGGGTTTTGTTTGGCGTTCAAGGTGATATGGTGCGCTCGACAGATGTATTGGACAGGGGAAAATATTGAGCGGCTGGTGGGACTTGGGGGAATGGAGTGGCTATCGTGGAAACGAGTTGAAGTTTCACGACGTCAGATGCGCATTTTGCGGTGAAGAAGGTAACTTTGAGAAGGTTGCACACCTCGAGCGCAAGAAGAGTGCTACTTCCTCAAAGAAAATCAATTACGACACACTCAAATGCGGACAGTGCGGCAATTACCTTTTTGTGTTCTGGAGCGCTGGGAATGGTCTGTACTCCTTCCGCACTCTGCCCTGGTTCCAACAAACAAAAAAGCACCCTGAGCATTGGCCGGAGGATGTTGGAAAATACTGGCTCGAAGCTCGGCGAAGTATCGAAAGTGAGAATTGGATTGCTGCGGCAGTCATGGCTCGGTCTGGCGTGCAGCTCGTAGCTCGGAATCACAAGGCTAAGGGAAAGAACCTAGAGGA
>JBDSTO010000130.1:0-24114 GCA_039928255.1 Aestuariivirga sp.
TCTTGCGTGATAGGTGCGGTGTAGCAGACGTCAGCCTTTACAATGAGGCCACCGAACTGCTTTTCTTCGCCGATCTTGGCTTCGAAATTGGTGGTAACACCCATGATCTTGTCGAGGCCCGCAAAGACAGCCAGAGGATTGGACTTGTCTTCAGCACGCGCTGGGCTCGCCAGAACCAGCAACGCCAAGGCGCCCAGTGCAACTATTTTCATTTCTTGGGAGGTTCCGTCGCTGCGGGGGGCTGCGCATCGGTCTTGGTGGAATCAACGGGCTTTGCCTCAGCCTTCGATGGATCAGTCGCTGCTGCATCAGGAGCCGCAGGCGCTGGTGCATCGGCTGCAGGCGCATCCGGGGCTGGCGCGTCGGCCTTTGGAGCATCAGCCTTGGCAGCATCGCCCTTGGGCTTCGAGAACATGGCTTGGCTGATCAGCGACCAGACATCGACGGCACCCTGCGTGTAGCTGATGGCATCACCGTCAGCGAGCTTTGTCTCTGAGCCGCCTGGCTCCAATGAAATAAAATTTGATCCCAACAGGCCTTCGCTCGCGATCTTGGCCGATGAGTCATCAGAGATCTGAACCTCGCGATTGATCAACATGTCAATGCGGGCCTGGAAGTTTGCCTGGTTGAGGGTCTGGCCGATAACGCTGCCAACCTTGATGCCGGCGATACGAACATCAGAGCCCACCGACACGCCACTGGCGTTGTCGAAATCCGCTGTCACATGATAGCCGCCGCCTGCCCCTCCATGACCTGCCGTCTTCCAGGCGAAGGCAAAAAAAGCCACCGCCAGAGCGATGACGGCAGCTCCGACCAGAGTTTCAAGCGAGTTGCTTTTCATGTGTGTTCCTATTTCGGAGTCCATGCCTGGTAGACAGGTGCTTGCGTGGCAGGCTTGCCGCCTACTGCAATGGAGCCTGGTGGATGATAGGCGCCGGAACTCCCTGTCAGGTTTTCCTGGTGCGGCTTTTGCCACTCACGTGCCACGTAATTTTCTTGCGGCGGTGTCACATCGGTGCGGTGATGCATCCACCCGTGCCAGCCCGGAGGCACCTGGCTCGCTTCGGAATAACCAGAGTAAATGACCCAGCGGCGCTCTGGAATCGAATCAGGCATGGCCGATTTGGCCCGGTAATAACTGTTGCCCAATTCGTCATGGCCCATGAATTCGCCCTTGCGCCAAGTATAAAACCGGGTGCCCAGGGTCTGACCGTTCCACCACGTTAGAAACTGTTTCAGAAATTTCATCATATTCTTTCGAGTCTGAATTTCGCGCCGGAATATGGCTTATGCAGGGCCATACGTCCAGCATCAATCAATGGCAAGGTGGCGCTCTCAGGGCGTTCTGGGACGCCAAATTGCTATCGGCAAAACACTGCCCTGCTTGGTATCCAGAGTCTCCACACCCGGTTGTGCCGACATCGCTGCAAGGAAGCCCGCAGCTTCGTCTTTGGAAGCCTGAACGTCCGATGGAATAGCCATCAGCTGGAGCTGGGGTTTCAATTTTTCGTGGGTCAGAGAGATAAGATAGACCCGCGCGCCCATTCCGTCAGCGACGACGGTGGTAGACTGATAAGCTCGGAGCGTGAGGCGATAATTGTTGGCATCAGGGGGCATCTGATAGGCCGTGAACTTGGCCCGAAGGCCCAAATGAAGTGTGGGTCGGGGTGACAAGTTGGACAAGGGGGCATGTGGATCCAGGTAGGGCAGATAGTTTGTCCATTTCCATTTGGGCACGGATAGAAAACCCATGGGCGACACAACTTGCTCCAGCTGTTCGGGCGTTCCGATCCATTGACCAATAAATTGCTCGCTCAGGCGTCCGGCGAGATCAATACGGCGCTGGGGAAGTGTGGACCATCCTGTGGTCGTCCATGTGGCGATGGGCTGACTATTCGTCTTGACTTGCGCCACATAGACAGCCTGGTCCTCGCTGTAATCGGTTGAGATGTGGAACGCGCCTGCGAGAATAAACGCTGCAAATGTGACGCCGAGCAGAGCAATCGGGCGGAACCTGCCGATATGCACAGTTGCCGTATAGACACTGAACAAGGTAGTCAGGATGGCCGCAACCAAAATGCCACCCAGGACATCGCTGAGCCAACTTACGCCCAAGTAAACGCGCGAGAATGAAATGGCGATCACCAGCATAAATGTCACCGAAACGACAAGAGCTTGGGCCCATCGGCTCAGACCGCGGGCTGAAAGGGCTGCCATGACTCCAAACAATGTACCCGCCATCAAGGCATGGGGCGATGGAAAGACGAAGGCATCAGGAACAGAATTGACGACGGGTGTAGAAAAAACAGTCGACGTCAGCAGCAAAACGATTTTAGCCGCAATCACGGCGACCAGGGTTGCGGCAGCGGCCCGCCAAGCTTTATGGGCTGCGAGCCAGAGTGCGATTGCAGCGGCGGTGATGAAGATCACAATGTCATCACCCAACATGGTGACGCGCACAAAAATTTCATCGCCCGGCGCATTTCGCAATTCGTTGAAGAGATTGAACAGCGAGCGGTCGATGTTGCCAACCGTGTGGCGAATTTCCAATCCCAGAACCAGATCGGCCAGCGCAACGATGGCAAAAATCGTCACCACCAGCAGCATGAAAAACAAGGTGGCGTTTGGGTTCTCAGGGGCAATGAGTTTGCTCAACCGGCGCATCGGTTTTGACCCTTGCGCCCGTGCCATTGCGGCCAATCTGCCCTGTAGTGCCTTGCGATAGGGAGTGAGCAGACCGGATGTCACCCGAATTAGCCATCCAGTCACGCCCAGCAGAATGAATAAAACCAGGAGCACGATGAGGAGCCTGCCGCTGAGTTCTCCGGCCACCGCCAGGGCCTGCCCAAGCAATATGCCGGGAAACAAATGCATTGCCGTCCACAGAACGCCTGAGGAGACATTCACGGCTAGAAAATAGGCCTGGCTCATGCCGAACATTCCCGCAATACCGGGCACAACAGCTTTCACACCGGGCACAAATCGTCCAAGGGCAATGGATTTTCCGCCATGGGCCCGCACAAAGTCTTCGCCCTTGGCCAAAAGATGTGGATAATTTTTCAGAGGCCAAAGCAGGCGGAGTTTGTCTCCATAAAAGCGCCCGGCCCAATATGAAACCTGATCGCCCATGATGCAGCCCAATAGGGTGGCGATCATGACGGGCCAGAAATCCAACTTGCCAGAACCGACCAAAGCGCCAGCCCCAACCAGAACAGCAGTTGAAGGAATGAACAATCCGATTACCAACAGGGCTTCGCCCATTGACACCAAAAAGATAATGGCCAATGCCCAGAAAGGGTGAAGGGCGAAAAAGTCCAGGTAATTCTGAATATCCAGCATGAATCCCGATTGCGTTTTTTGTTGGCCTATTTAGGCAGCATAATCGTAAAGAAAATAGCGGCCAAACTCTCTATCGCGCGAATTATACCAATCCTGCAACGTAAATGGGGCTCACCTGCCAAAATGACAAGTTTCGGAACTTTAATCTTATTGCTCGTAGCGGGCTTTCTGGGTGGTGTCGCCAACTCCATGGCGGGTGGCGCCTCGCTCTTCACATTTCCCGCATTGCTGGTTGCAGGCCTGCCACCCATTGTGGCCAATGCTTCTAATGCGATGGCGGTCACGTCCAGCAATGGCGTTGGATTTTTAAGCGACCTTCAAAAATTACCGAAGCGTGATTTCGGTTTTTGGCTGAGCGTGGGCGTTGCGATTTTGGGCGGCGGGCTTGGCGCATGGCTTCTGCTGGTCACGCCCGAGAAGACTTTCACCAACACGGTTCCGGCATTGATAGGTTTTGCCACGTTGGTCTTTGCCTTTGCAAAGCCCATTCAAAAATTCCTCTCACGGATGCTGGGGGGTGGCCATGATCATCCAAAGCTTCGGCAGATTTTGTTATTTCCGGTTGCCATTTATGGCGGTTATTTTGGTGCGGGTGCCGGTGTGATCATTCTTTCGGCACTGAATGCGACGAGCAGCATGGAACTCCGTAGCCTCAATGCGCTCAAAAACCTGTTCGCGTTTTTGATGAACATGACAGCGATTGTATTCTTCATCTGGTTCAGCCTCATCGCCTGGCCACAAACCCTGATCATGATGGTTGGAACAATCGCAGGCGGGTTCATGGGAATCAGGCTTACCAAAGTCCTCCCAACGAGTACGGTTCGGTTTACCATCACAGCCTGTGGCGTGCTGATGACTGCGATTTATGTTTGGCGCTACTGGCTGTAGGCAACAGCAATTGCTGCTGCGACGATTGCATTGTTTTCAACCAATGCAATGTTGGCGGCTAATGATCTGCCACCTGTTACGTCGGCCAAATGTTTTAACAGGAATGGCGTGATGTTCTTGCCGATGATGTTTTGAGCTTTGGCCTGCGCCACCGCTTTTTCGATGGTGGGGGCTATTTCAGCGGCGGGAATTTCCACATTTTCTGGAATGGGATTGGCCACCACGACTCCGCCCTTGAGGCCCATCTTCCATTTCGCCTTCATCAAAGCTGCCACTTCCTTTGGCGTGTCGCAGCGCATCGGCGCGACATGGCCGGATGTTCTCGAATAGAAGGCCGGGAATTCATCCGTGCCATAACCGATAACGGGAACGCCGAGTGTTTCCAGAATTTCCAAGGTCAGCGCCAAATCCAAGATAGCTTTGGCACCTGCGGTGACGACGGCAACGTTGGTTTGGCCAAATTCTGTGAGATCGGCAGAGATGTCGAAATTGTTCTGCGCACCGCGGTGGGCACCGCCCATGCCGCCCGTTGCAAATACAGCAATGCCCGCCATCGCAGCAAGGCGCATGGTTGAGGCCACTGTCGTCGCCCCGGTCATTCCTTTGGCGACGACGAAAGGAAGGTCGCGCACCGAGACTTTCATAATCGAAGGTCCGGTCTTGGCGAAATGTTCAAGCTCTGATTCCGACAGCCCTGCCCTCAGCTTGCCATCGACAATGGCGATGGTGGCAGGGGTTGCACCATGATCGCGTATGATGGTTTTGACCTTCTTGGCCATTTCGAAATTCTGCGGAAACGGCATGCCATGGGCGATGATGGTGGATTCAAGCGCCACGACGGGCTTGCCCTTGGTGAGGGCAGATTTGACGTCAGAGGTGAGTTTGATTTTCATGGCAGGGTTGAACTCTCGCTGGCAATCACTTGGGAAGCGGCCTTTTGCCCGAGTTCGGCGGCCTTGGCGAGAGGCAGGTTCTCCGCGAGACCGGCGATCAACCCGGCGGTTGCGGCATCACCTGCACCCGTCACATCAACAACGGTTTTAGCCTGGGACGCGCTGTGGGTGAGGTTTTGGCCATCGAACGTGTATGCGCCCTGCTCTCCTGCATGGATTATGACGTTGCTCAGGCCAAGATCAAATAGTGTTCGTGCACCCTGATCAATGTCGCGCGTTCCCGTCAGAGCTTCCAGTTGGTCGATATTGGGAGTGGCGAGAAATATCTCGTGGTGTTCCAAAAGGACGAGAAGTTTTTGGGATTTGGGAACAGACACAGGTTCAATGATCAATTTGTCGGCGCAGAGTTCTGCCAGAGCCTGAAGTGTCTCAACCGGCAAATTGCAGTCTGCTACAATGTACTGACTTCCCGCAATTACTGTCTTCAAAGAATGGATGAGCGCTGATGTCAGCGTTTCCAGAATTTCCATGTCATTGACTGCGGTGACGAGCTCGCCTGAGTGGTCCAATACCGCAATATAGGTTCCGGTGGCCTTGGAGCTGCGGATCACACGTCTGGTGTCCACACCTGCGGCGTTGGTTTCGGCAAGTATCAATTCCGCTTCTGGGCCGTTTCCCAAGGCCGTCACCAATTGAACCTTTGCACCAAGCCTTGCCAGATTATGCGCGATGTTGCGCGCTACGCCCCCGGCCTTGGTGACGATATGGGCCGGGTTTGAAGTCGCATCGATGTGGGACGCCAAAGTCTTGGCCTTGATGTCCAGATTCGCCCCGCCAATGACGAGAATGCCCGTCACACTAGAAATCCACCACCACGCCGCCTTCGCTCAAGCGCCTGTCAACGAAGGCATCAAGCGCCTCACGCACGGCAGGGTCCATGGGAGGCTGCTGATATTCGGCGAGCGCCTGTTTATAGACCGTGTTGGCGCGCTTTAACGCATCAGGCGAGCCTGCGGCCAGCCATTGCTGGTTGTTGCGCCAGTCCGAGATGATCGGCTGATAGAAGGCGTTGGAATATCGCGCCAAGGTATGTTGTGCTCCGAAGAAATGCCCGCCGGGCCCGACTTCGCGTATCGCTTCAACTCCAAGGGCATCTTCAGTGGTTTCAAGGGGTTGCAGGAATTCGCTGACCATTTGAATCAGGTCAACATCCATCACGAATTTTTCAAATGAAGCCACAAGCCCGCCTTCGAGCCAGCCTGCGCCATGCATGATGAAATTGCCGCCTCCCATGGTGAGTGCCCAGAGCGAGAACACGCTTTCATAGGCCGCTTGCGCATCCATCATGTTGGCCGCGCAAGTGTTCGATGTGCGGTAGGGTATGTTGTAGCGTCTGGCCAATTGCCCACCGACCATCACGGCTTTCATATATTCGGGCGTGCCGAAAGCCGGTGCGCCTGATTTCATGTCGACATTCGAGGTGAAGCCGCCATAAATTACAGGGGCACCCTTTTTCACCAATTGCGTGAAGGCAATGCCGGCCATGGCTTCGGCATTTTGTTCGACTACGGCCCCTGCCATGGTGACAGGTGCCATGGCCCCGGCCAGTGTAAACGGCGTTACACAGACAACCTGCCCGCGCGATGACATTTCCATGATGCCGTTCAACATATATGCGTCGAGCTTCAATGGCGAATTGGTGTTGATGATGGTGGTGAGCGTGGGTTCACGCTCAAACTGTTCGTGGCTGACGCCGCGCGCCAACCGCGCGATTTCAATTCCGTCTTGAATGCGGTGCGCGCCCAGCGAATAGGCGGTCATGGGCTTGTCCATTAAAGTTGCCATGTCGCGCAAGGCTTCTAGATGGCGGATGGAGGCATGTAGGTCCACCGGCTCCACCGGGTAACCCGCGCTGAAATTAATCGCGTTGAAATGCTGGCCGAGTTTCAGAAATTTCTGATAGTCGGCGCGGTTTCCAGTGCGGCGACCGCCATCGACATCATGGCAAGACGGCGGGCTTCCCACCGTGCCAAAGGCCATGTTGTTGCCGCCCATGGCCATGTTGTTTTCGGGGTTGCGGGCGTGAATGGTGAATTCAGCGGGGCAGGTTTTCAACAATTCATCCAGCATGCCGGGCTCAAAACTTACGCGTTCGCCATCAATTTTTGCACCCGCCTCCTTCCATAGAGCGCGGGCGTCGTCGTGAAGAAAGTCCATGCCGATTTCGGCCAGAACCTTGATCGAGGCCTGGTGGATTGATTCAATTTCATCGGCCGAGACAATGTTGGTCGCAGGAAACATGCGCTTCACCTTGCGGCGCGGCAATTGCGGAATGACGGCCCCGCCCCCTGCCCCTGGGTTGGCTCTGGCCCCGCCACGGCGGCTGCGGCGGGTTTCACCTGATGAAGATTCGTTTTCAACCGTCATGTCTTGTCCTCTTTTAAAACTTCAAGTGCCGGATCTGCGGCGACCTGCTTGGCCAGCCACTCTTCAAAACGGCGCACTTTGGATTTGGTGCGATGTGACGACTGGCAGGCAAAATACCAATTGTGCTTGTGTGGCACCCGCAAGGTGAAGGGCTGACACAGGCGACCCATCTTGATTTCTTCTGCCGCAAAAGGCCCGATGGTCATGGCAAGGCCCCTGCCCTCGATCGCTGCTTCTTGCGCCAGAATATATGAATCAACGGTCAGACGATTGGCGGGTTTCACACCCTTCACGCTCGCACCCTCTAGCCAGATCTGCCAATCTTCCTCGGCGGTATAGACATCAATGAGCTTGTGCTTTTTCAGATCGTCAAAGGTCTTGATTTTGAGTTCGGGCGAGCACACCGGCACGAGATATGATTTGAACAGCGGTCGGTAATAATGGCCGGGCAGCTTGTTGCGCGCCAGAATGAGGCCCACGTCAACATTGCGCTCATCAAAATCCCAATCGAAATAGGAGGTGGAAAGCCTGATCTTCATATCAGGATATTTGCGCTCAAAATCATGGAGACGCGGGATCAACCATTTCAAGGCTACCGTCACATAGACCTGAATCGTAAGCTCATGGTCGGTGTTGGAGGGGCGCAGGCTTCTGGTTTGCGCTTCGATCTGGTCGAAGGCGTCGCGCACTGGCGGGTAATAGATCTGTCCGGCTTGTGTGAGTTCAGCGCGGCGGGCATCGCGGCTGAAAAGTTGTACGCCGAGGCGATCTTCGAGCAACTTCACCTGATGGCTCACCGCCGAACGCGTGATGCCCAATTCGCCCGCCGCCATGCGAAAGCTTCCCAGCCTTGCGGCAGCTTCAAAGGCAGTCAGTGCGCGCAGCGGCGGCAGATCTCGACGGGCCAAGTAAATTCACCTGTTTTTCGGTTGAGGACAGATCTAGCATAGGATGTTTCCATGAATCAGGGAAGTTGTGGGGCGCATTCTGTTGATTTTTTTTCATCACTGGCGCGGGCGTTTTTATCGGCCTATCCAGTGGCATGAATCTCTTTCCCGATATTTCTAGCTCCTCCCTTATGATTCTGGTGCTGATCGGGTTGGTGGCTGGATTGTCGCGCGGATTTTCAGGCTTTGGCGCTGCGCTGATATTTGTGCCACTTGCTGGCGCGCTGATCGGGCCTCGGCTCGCGGCCCCGCTTCTCGCGGTCATTGACGGCATATTTGCCAGCTACCTCATTCCCTCGGCTTTTCGGTTGGGCAATAAAAGCGACGTGGCCCTGATGTTTGCGGGCGCCCTGGTCGGCGTTCCTGCTGGCACTTTCATTCTGACGCATTATGAACCTTTGGTGCTGCGCTGGCTTATTGCAGGCATGGCCACGGCAATGCTGGTTCTGCTGGCCTCTGGCTGGCGCTATCATGGGAAGCCGCACAAGGCCGCGACAGTGGTCGTTGGCGCCATTTCTGGCCTGTTTTCCGGAATTGCCCAGATTGGCGGGCCACCCGTCGTCAGCTATTGGATGGGCACGAATGCCGACATGCAAACCTTGCGGGCCAACATCATATTGTTCTTTGCGGCCACCACAGTCATCACAGTTGTAACTTACTTCACGGGCGGCTTGCTGACAGTTGAGGTTCTCAAATTTTCACTATTTGCAGGGCCTGCCTACGGCATCGGAACGGTGGTTGGCAGCCGCATCTTTCGGATGGCCTCCCCGCAAGTTTTTCGCACCGTCAGCCTGGTGCTGATCGCCTTTGCCGTTCTGACCAGCCTGCCTTTGTTCGGATAGGACTGGATAGTTTTCCTCAACATAGCGTAAAGAATAGCGACTTTCCTCTATACTGGCTCGGGAGCAAACTCACACCGAGGAACAGGTGAAAAATGTCGATCGTTGAAGATATTACCAAACGGCGCGGTGGGCGCGATGCGCGTAAGGCTTTAAGGGCTGCAGCGATCCCGATGGCCAAGGCCGCGGTGCGCCCCGGCATGGTGGGCGGGCAATATAAGCCGCTCAAAGATGCCGACATGAAACGCATCCATGACACGGCGTTGAAGCTGCTCAATGATGTGGGCCTGGCCCGCGCCATTCCTTCCTGCATCGAAGCGATGACGGCGCGGGGTTGCTTCATGCGCGACAATGGGCGCTTGTGCATTCCGCCTTCCCTCGTCGATGACATTCTCGCCTCTTGCGCCAAGAACTTCGTTCTTCATGCGCGCGACCCGGCTCTTGATATGGAGCCTTGGGGCAACAAGGTCTATTTCGGCACGGCGGGCGCTGCGGTTCACGTTGTTGAAATCGAAAGCAACTCCTACCGCGAATCCTATCTCGCCGATCTTTATGATGCTGCGCGCATTGTCGACACCTGCGAGCATATCCACTTCTTCCAGCGCTGCCTCACGGCGCGCGACATGATTACCGGGCATGACCTTGACATCAACACGCTCTATGCCTCGATTGCAGGGACCAACAAACATGTGGGCACCTCGATGGTGGCGCCTGAACATGTGAGCGAGTGTCTCGAGATTCTGCATTATGTGGCCGGTGGCGAAAAGAAATGGCGCGAGCGTCCCTTCGTCTCGCAGTCTAACTGCTTTGTGGTTCCGCCTCTGAATTTTGCTGAAGATGCCTGCGCTTGTCTCGAAACTGCGGCGCGCGGCGGTATGCCGGTTCTGCTGCTCTCTGCGGCACAAGCGGGTGCGACTGCTCCTGCAGCACTTGCTGGCACTGTTGTGCAGGCCGTGGCGGAATGCCTCGCCGGGTTGGTTTACATCAATTGCGTTGTGCCGGGTGCCATTGCCATTTGGGGCCCATGGCCGTTTGTGTCGGACTTGCGCACCGGTGCGATGAGTGGTGGCTCAGGCGAGCAGGCCTTGATCACTTCGGCCTGCGCGCAGATGGGGCATTATTATGGGCTGACCGTAGGATCGGCTGCTGGCATGTGCGATGCCAAGATGCCCGACATTCAGGCGGGTTATGAAAAAGGCCTGACGGCTGGCATCTCGGCCATGACTGGCATCAACCTCATGTATGAATCAGCGGGCATGCATGCCTCGCTTCTGGGATTTTGCTTAGAGAGCCTGCTCATCGACAATGACATGCTGGGGGCCATCAATCGCAATGTGCGCGGCATTGAAGTGACTGATGACACATTGTCATTCGAAGTCATTTCTGAGACTTGCCTTGAAGGCCCCGGCCATTACCTTGGCAGCAACCAGACACTGACCATGATGCAGACCGAATACATCTATCCACATATGGCCAATCGGATGAGCCCCAAGGAATGGAACGAGGCTGGAAAGCCCGACATTCTGAAAAAGGCCATTGCGCGCAAAACCGAGATTTTGGGCAGCCATTATCCAGAACATATCGCCAGAGACATTGATGAGATGATCCGCGCCAAGCACGACATCAAGCTGCCGCGAGAGTATATGCGCGCCAAGGCGTGATGGAGATGGGCGATCAGCGCTGGTTGATATGATGAGTGTGATGCCCTGGAGTCGAAACGTTTGAACACAGATCGAGAACGAATACCTCCGGAGCAAACCGCCGAACATGCGCATCTAAATGCGATTGACAAAAACTTGGATTCGAAAGCCCCACAAAAAAGCAAGATGGAGTTGTTTCGTTCTAAAAAAATGGATTGGTTTGTGACGTTTCTTTTCTCATTGCTTAAACTCTAGTGGCCATTCATCAACAATTTGAAATCGTCAACCCCTGAGCCGACTATGTCTCACGGTCTTCGGTAACATTTACGAATGAAGCGGGATGCTTGCTTTCGCAAGCATGACGGATTTAGGTGATGTGTATATCAGGATATCTCTATGGAACACCCGGTTCTCAGTCGCATTACACGCGAAAGCTTCACGCCTCTGGGTTGGTTTTCGGCTGAGGATATGAGTGACACCAAGTTCGTCATTCTGATCGGCAATGCGGGCCCCGCCATGTTTCAACGCTTCCAACGCGATGGCGGCGGGGTGATGGATGAATGGACCAAGCGGGTGGTTGATCCGCTGGCTGCTGATCTTGGTGCCAAGGCGGCCTATCCATTTGACGTGCCACATTTGCCATTTCTCTCTTGGGCCAGGCGCGGTGGCGGTGGGCATGTTTCGCCCTTGGGTTTGAACATTCATCCCACCTATGGGTTGTGGCATGCCTATCGCGCGGCGCTGTTGTTTCCTGTGCAGTTTGATTTGCCGCTTTTGTCGGCGGGGGGCCACCCTTGCGAGACGTGTGTGTCCAAACCCTGTCTCAGCGCCTGCCCCGTCGGTGCCTTTGGCGGGGCGCGCTATGATGTCGCCGCTTGCGGCACATATCTGAAATCAGGATCGGGCCAAGATTGCATGAGCGGGGGATGCTTGGCGCGGCGGGCCTGCCCGGTTGGTCGTGAGTATCGATATTCTCCTCCTCAAGCCCAATTTCACATGAAGGCTTTTCTTGCAGCGCGCGGATAGAATGAGGACCGATGACTAACCTTTCCAGCGAACATAGAAATTTTGGGCTGCTTGTGGTGTTGGCCGCCACCATCCTGTGGAGCACGGCGGGCATATTTGTTCGCGTCATTGATCTTGATGTGTGGACGATGTTGGCATGGCGGTCGCTGTTTGCGGCGCTGGCGCTTGTCGTCGTCTCATATGTGCAATTGGGGCGGCGCGCCACCGGGCAACTCCTCATGCCGGGGAAATCCACGCTGGTTCTTATCCCCATCGCCGCAACCAACATGGCGGCCTATGTCGTGGCCTTGAAGCTTACGACGGTTGCCAATGTGATGATTGTTTACGCCACGGCACCACTGGTTGCAGCGGCACTGGCCTTTGTCATCTTGCGCCAATCGACAACACGGCAAGTGTTGGTGATCAGCCTTGTTGCACTTGCGGGCGTCATCATCATGGCGGGCGGTGCGGTGCGCCCCACCGACATGGCCGGAAGTGCGGTCGCCATGGTGATGACCATCACCATGGGCTTGCAGGTCATCATCGGAAAGATGCGGCCTGGTGTTGAGATGGCGGTGGTCAATGCGATTGCAGCACTAATCTGCTTTGTCGTTGGCTATGCGCTGTCGCCGGGAATTATTCCGGGATGGTATGACATGCTGTGGCTCGCTGCCTTTGGCATCAGCAACACGGCGCTGGCATATTATTTTGTTTTGCTGGGTGCGCGCTATATTTTGCCCGCCGAAGTCGGTCTTATCGGAATTGTGGACGTGATTTTGGGGCCGCTGTGGGTTTGGCTGCTGTTTGCTGAAAATGCGGGCACCCGGGCGATCATCGGCGGCGGCGTGGTGCTGGTCGCAGTCTGTTATTATTTGTTTTCCCAAGTCAGGACACAAGGCCAAAACCCATGAGCTACGAAACGATCCGCAAGAAACTCGCCGCAGGAGAAACCATCATTCTTGATGGTGGTACTGGCACCGACATCCAGCGACGTGGCGCTCCGATGAGCGATGAGACGTGGTGTGCGGCGGCCAATCTCACCCATCCTGAAATCGTGCGCGCAGTTCATGATGATTATATTCGCGTTGGTGCTGATGTGATCACCGCCAACACGTTTGCGACCAGCGCGCTGGTGTTCAACAATCTTGGCCGTGACGATGAGGTGAACAAGATCGATGCCATTGCCGTTAAGATCGCACGGGACGCCGCCCGGGGGCATGATGTGGCGGTGGCAGGTTCAATCTCGACCATGCGACCGATGCAGTTGGGGTCGGACCGCAACAACCTTGGCCATGTGTGGAGTGAGGAAAAGGCGCGCGCGCTTTTTACCAACAAAGCGAACGGATTGAAAAAGGCTGGCGTCGATTTCATCATTATGGAATTGATGCGCGACACCGATTATGCGGTGTGGGCATGCGAGGCGGCGCTGGCGACTGGATTACCGGTGTGGATTGGCATTTCATGTGAGCGTGGCAATGACGGCCGATTGCGTGGGTTTGGGCGCGAAGAATTTCTACTCGAAGACATTGCGCGTGAATTGGCGGCGCTGAAGCCTGACGTGATGTGCATCATGCACACCTCGGCAAACAATACGGACGAGGCGCTCGATATTTTGAAGAAATATTGGAGGGGGCCGCTTGCCACCTATCCAGAGTGCGGATATTTCAAATCACCCGACTGGCTTTTTGTTGACATGATCTCGCCTGAAGACCTCGTTGCGAAATCCCATGATTGGCAAAAGCAGGGCACGACAATTTTTGGCGGATGCTGCGGCATTGGCCCGGACCACATTTCACACCTCGCCCAGGAGTTCAAATCATGAAAACCGCATCCTGCCTTTGTGGTGCTGTTGCATTTGAAATCGATGGCCCGATGGGTCCCGTGACGGCCTGCCATTGCTCGCAATGCCGCAAAATGACGGGCAATTACTGGGCATCATTTCATGTGGCTGATGCTGATTTGAAATTCACCAAAAAAGACGGACTGAAATGGTTTGTCTCCAGCGATTTCGCCAAGCGCGGGTTTTGCAAGGAATGTGGATCAACACTGTTCTGGAAGAAAAATGACAGTAGCGAGACCTCGGTCTGCCCCGGCAGCATCGACGGCAAAACGGGACTTCAGCTGACAGAACACATTTTCGTCGCAGATTCAGGGGATTACTATCAAATTGCTGGTGGGCAGTTTGCGACACCCCCAGGGAAATAGGTTGAAAGCCCGCTTCCGCACTGGCAATTGATGTTTCCGCCTTGAGGCGGGATTCTGTTGCGGAGATGTAATGTTCGGCATTCGCCTGGGTTTGATTGCAGCCTGCATATTTATGCTCACTTTGCCGTTGCGGGCCGAGACCCGCATTTTATTTGTGGGGTTGGACTCTGCGGGAAGCTTTGAGCTTCGTATGTGGGTTCCATTCGGATCAGTGTCTGACGTGGCGCCCGGCACCGCCCATCTGATGGAACATTTGAAGTTCAAGTCGAGCCAGGAAAAGGGTTTGCAGAATATTCAGTCCATTCCGGGTTCAGCGGAAAATGCCGAAACCAGTTATAATTACACGCGGTTTGATATTGGCGTGAAGCGGGATAATTTGAAGGACGCGTTGCTGGCGCTCAAAGGAGTGTCCGAGCCCCTTTCGGTCACACCAGAACAGCTTGCCACCGAAAAAGTGATCGTGACGCAGGAGCTTCTGCAGCGCAATAATTCTGATCCCGACAGCCCGAAACTTCTTTCGGCCTTGCTACAACTTTATAAAGGCAGCGAGCTTGAACAGCGGCCCAGCGGCACTGAAGATTCCATCAAGGCCATCACGATGGAAGATGTGAAGGCCTTTGATCAAGCCCACTATGCAGCCGCCGACAAATTCCTGCTGATCGCTGGCCCCCCCGTCCCGCCCGCGGTGCAGGCGAAGATTGGCGAGATATTTGGTGGCGCTGTGAGTGGGACTATCCACGTCGATGAAAAGCGGGTTGCCACGCGCGACGATGCAGCTTTGGTGGCCCTTGGCCCTTTCCTCAAGAGCCTGGCTGCGACGGGCCTGCCCAAAGAACGCATCGTCAATGTTTTTCCGTCCGCCCGCGCGAAGACGCCCAAACTTTACGTCACCAAATTAGTGGAAGGCCCTACCGGCTTTAAGGACGCTATCGGCGCTCGCATTCTGGAAGAAGCAATGCGCAGCCGCCTGCCTGAGGGATTGCGTGACCATATCGCCGATGACGCTGGATTGGTGCAGGATTTCGCGATTGATATTGCTCCTCTGGCCTCTGGTGTTTGGCAATTGAGTTTTGCTGCAGGACTGGTGCCTGGCGTCGACCCCGACAAGGTTGTGAAAGTTTTTGAGACTTATCTTAGTGACTTTGCAAAAAATGGTATTTCGCCAACCAGCCTGGAACGACTGAAGAAAAGGCATTTCCTCTATGGGGAATGGGAAGATGCCGAACAACGTCTGAAAACTCTGGGATTTGAAACCACAATGTTTGGCTATGACAATGCCATGAGCGGACGCGACGATATCACGTTGGTCAACGAAGCCCAGGTGCGGGGATTGCTGGCCCTGTTGGCAGGCCCCGGTCGTGTTGGCATCAGCGTGCTTAAGCCGGAGGTCACGCCATGAGAAATACCCTTCGCCTGATTACCACCGCAGCAACGCTCTTCATTTTTTCGTTGACGGCTGAAGCTGGCATTCCGCTGCAGAGTTTTATCACGCCGGGGGGTCATCCGGTTGTGCTGTTGAAAGACGATATTCAGGATTCTGTTGCAATCGCTCTTGCTTTCAAATGTGGTTTGGCCTGCGATGGCGAAAAAGAATATGCCGCAGGGCTCTTGGCCCCCAGCCTGTCGATGGACGGAGCTGGCGGTCAATCATCGTCTGAAATTTATGAAAACTTCATGGATACGGGGGCGCAGCTTAATTTCAGCGCCAATAGTGATGAGACATATTTAAGTCTCTCAGCGCCGAGCAGTGGTCTTGATGATGCAGTGAAAATCGCTAACACCGTTCTGACCAAGCCTGACTTTCCAGAAAGCAAACTTGCGCAAAAGCGGGAAAGGCTTGCTACTGCGGTCGATGAAACAAGGCTCGATGCCGACATCAAGGCGCAGCTTGCCTTCATTGATGCTGCCGTGGGCCCTTCAAGTTACGATCACTACTTCTCGCCCCAGGCCGCCGACATCCGGCAGGTGACGACGGAGCAAATGCGAGGCTGGCTTGAACGCCATGTGGCAACTGATGGCGTTTTGATTTCGGTTGTTGGCAACATCGAGCAGGAAAAAGCTGGCGAGGTTGTTGACAAGCTTCTCGCTGGGCTGCCCCAGAAATCTGACGATACCAAATTTCCCGTGCTTTCCTTTCAAGCCCCCAAAGCCGAGCCGATTGTTGTTCAAGGTGATGGTGGCAAGCAGGTTGTTGTAAATTTCGGCATGATTGGCAATCGGCCAGAACGGCTCGACGAGTGGCTGGGTGGCGTTATGCTGGCCAAGATTTTCGCGGATGGACAGCGCTCGCGGCTATTTACGCAAGTCCGTGAGGCCAGCGGCCAGACCTATGGATTGGAATCCGATTTCAATTTTTATGAACAGCTGGGCATGAACCGTGTCAAAGGACGGCTTGGAACCGAAGGATTGGACCAATCGCTGGCGGTGATCAGAAAGTCGTGGGATCAATTTCGAGCGGAAGGGCCTACAGAGAATGAGATCAAGGAAGCCCGCCTTTCCATGTTCAACGAATTGAACAACATCATGCGTGATCATCAGCTCGCTGCGGAGCGAATCCGCGATTATCTCACCGGCCATTGGAGTGTTGCCGAGCTTGCCAGGATGCCTGAAATCATTCGTGACGTTGACCTTCACGACAAGGTATTGCGCGAGAGGTTCTTCACCACGGATCCCATTACCGTGATCGTAAAATGAGTCAGGCTGCGGCCATTTCAATGCCGCCCGTGCCGCGATGGCTCGGTTATATTGCTGCCTGCGTTGGCATGTTCATGGCCATTCTCGACATTCAAGTTGTCGTCACATCGTTGCCAGTGATTGAGAAAGCCCTGAAGATTGGCCCCAATCTCATGAGTTGGGTGCAAACGTCATATCTCATCGCCGAAGTCATTGCCATTCCGTTGACGGGGCTTTTGTTGCGGGTGTTTGGCATGCGGCATTTGTTTGCCGTGGCGCTTACCGTGTTCACGCTAGCGTCGGTGGGCTGTGCGGCGAGTTCGGGCTTTATTGATCTTCTGTTGTGGCGTGTTCTGCAAGGTGCCGCCGGTGGCGTTCTTATCCCTATGGTGTTCTCAGGCATATTCCTGCTCTTTCCACGTGGCCTGCAGCAAACGGCGGCCACAACATTAGGTGGGGTGCTGGCCGTTCTGGCGCCCACGCTGGGGCCGATCGCTGGTGGGTGGATCACCGAGCATTACACCTGGCATTGGTTGTTCCTCATCAACACTGTGCCCGGCATTCTGGCGCTCATTGTCGGCATGTTGTTTTTACCGCGGGGTGAACTTCGCCTGAAGCTTCTGCATGGCCTGGATTGGCTTTCGCTTTTCTTGCTGGGTGTTGGTCTCGCGGTTTTCATCATTGGTTTGAAAGAGGCGCCGACTGAAGGTTGGACCTCATGGGTCGTGATCGGGTGTTGGGCCGTTGTCGCGATATGCGCTGGCTGGCTATGGCAACGGCCAAAGCCTGCCATAATGTTTCATCTGTTGAAAGACCGGCCCCTGCTTTTTGGCTGCATCCTTAGTTTTATTCTGGGTTTTGCATTGTTCGGTTCAGTCTATCTCATGCCAATTTTTCTGGCCTTCGTGCGCGGCCACGGCCCTTTGGAAATCGGGATGACCATTATGGTGGGCGGCGTTTCGCAACTCCTTTTGGCGCCGCTCACGGTTTGGCTTGACCGGCGCTATGACGCGCGGGTGTTGGCAGGATTTGGATTCCTGATCTTTGGCATCGGCCTGGCGATGAATGGCTTTCTTGATACATCATCTGACTATGACGCTCTGTTCTGGCCGCAAGTGGTGCGCGGGATTGCTGTGGGCTTGTGCATCCTACCCCCAATTCGCTTTGCGCTGGCTTTCATGTCGGTTGAACAGGTTGGTGATGGCAGCGGCTTGTTCAATGTGGCCCGCAATATTGGTGGAGCAATTGGCATTGCGCTCATTGACACGGTGATCTTCATGCGGGGGCCCGATCATGTGGCTGCTCTCATGGATATGATGAAATCCAATCCGGCGGCAGCTGCTAAATTGATGGGGATCGACATCAGCGAACTACCCGAGCCCGGCGATCCAACTGGCCTTATGGGAATCATGGACCAGGTTCAGGCTGCCGCGTTGACGCAAGCAGTCAATGAAAGCTGGTGGATGCTGGCTGGCGTTTGCCTGGTGGCATTGCCCATTTTGGTGCTCATGGGCCCGATTCGCTCGTCGATGGCACCCTCAAGTCTCAACCCAAACGTGTGAACTGTCACGACCGCGTCATTTGCAGTTGGTAAGCTCGCCAATGGGGCTCTGATTCTTTTGCATTTGACAGGAGTCAAGGTTCAATCGCCCCTGCTCAACAGGCTACACGCAGAAAAATATATAAATCCAAGGATGTCTTGAGCTTGCCCCTAGAATCGGATGAACTTATGTTTATCCACAGAGCGTTTAGAACTGTGGACACAATATCTAGTGTTAGGTTTTCGTTAACACACTAGCTATTGACAAATTCCGGTGTTGCTCTAGGGTTTTTATCCAAGGTCGCGCAACGGAATTTGGGCCTCGACAGGCAGTTTTGCGTTGAGTTTCAAGGTCAAGTCAGCGCGCGTTGGGGGCGAAAACTTTCGCCAAAACAGGAAGAGTTTGTGTCGAACGCGGGTTTTATGGACCCCGTGCGCGCTTTTGCGCGTTACGGCATGAGTAGAAGATATAAATATAACGAGGGCACTATGCGGATTGAACGGAAGTATACCAAGGCAGGACAGGATGCTTATGCGGGATTGGATTTCCGTAACGCAGTGAGCGAGATCAAGAACCCGGACGGTTCGATCGTGTTCCGGTTGGATGGCATTGAAGTGCCTGCCTCATGGAGCCAGGTTGCGACAGATATTCTGGCGCAGAAATACTTCCGCAAAGCCGGAATTCCCAAGGCGTTGAAGCGCGTTGAAGAAGAGACCATTCCCTCATGGCTCTGGCGCTCGGTTGCCGATGACGACGCGCTTGCTCCCTTGGCTGCCAAAGAACGCACCCGTGGTGAAGTTTCGGCCAAAGAAGTGTTCAACCGCTTGGCCGGAACCTGGACCTATTGGGGTGTGAAGGGCAAGTATTTCAACTCGGAAGAAGACGCCCGCGCCTTCTATGACGAAATGTGCTTCATGCTGGCCACGCAGAAGTGTGCGCCCAACAGCCCACAATGGTTCAACACAGGGCTGCACTGGGCTTACGGCATTGATGGTCCATCGCAGGGTCACCACTATGTCGACCATGAAACCGGCAAGCTGACCAAATCCAAGTCGGCCTATGAGCATCCGCAGCCTCATGCCTGCTTCATCCAATCTGTATCTGATGATCTGGTCAATGAAGGCGGCATCATGGATCTTTGGGTGCGTGAAGCGCGCCTGTTCAAATATGGCTCGGGCACGGGCTCCAACTTCTCCTCGCTGCGCGGCGAAGGTGAGCGCCTTTCGGGTGGTGGCAAGTCGTCGGGCTTGATGAGTTTCCTCAAGATTGGTGACCGCGCTGCTGGTGCCATCAAGTCTGGTGGCACGACGCGTCGTGCGGCCAAGATGGTGGTGGTTGATGTTGATCACCCCGATGTTGAAAATTACGTCGAATGGAAGGTGAAGGAAGAGCAGAAGGTTGCCGCTCTCGTCACTGGTTCAAAGATTGTGCAGAAGCATTTGACCGCCGTGATGAAGGCTTGCGTCAATTGCGCAGGCCCAGGCGGCGATTGCTTTGAAATTGAAAAGAACCCTGCCCTGAAGCGCGCTGTCAAGGAAGCGCGCCGCAACCAGGTTTCTGACAATTACATCAAGCGCGTTATCCAGTTCGCCAAGCAAGGCTATACTGAAATCGAGTTTGACACCTACGATACCGATTGGGATGGCGAAGCCTACCGCACTGTGTCGGGCCAGAATTCCAACAATTCAGTTCGCGTGACCGATGACTTCCTGCGCGCGGTTGAGACCGATGCTGACTGGAATCTCATTGGCCGAATCAATGGCAAGGTTCACAAGACGCTCAAGGCTCGCGAGCTTTGGGACAAGATTGGCCATGCCGCCTGGGCTTCCGCTGATCCTGGCATCCAGTTCCATACCACCATCAATGACTGGCACACCTGCCCGGCTTCAGGCGATATCCGGGCCTCGAACCCATGCTCGGAATATATGTTCCTTGATGATACGGCCTGCAATCTGGCTTCTTTGAACCTGTTGCAGTTCCGCGACCATGCCACGGGCAAGTTCAACATTGCCTCTTTTGAACATGCCACACGGTTGTGGACGATTGTTCTCGAAGTCTCGGTGATGATGGCGCAGTTCCCTTCGAAGGAAATTGCCCGACTGTCCTATGAATACCGCACGCTTGGTTTAGGCTTTGCCAATATTGGCGGCCTGCTGATGACCGCTGGCATTCCCTATGACAGCCATGAAGGCCGCGCCATTTGCGCTGCCATCTCAGCCATCATGACCGGAGTCAGCTACGCGACCTCGGCTGAAATGGCATCCGAGCTTGGCCCGTTCCCCGGCTATGCCAAGAACCGCGAGCACATGCTGCGTGTGATGCGCAACCATCGCCGCGCTGCCTATGGTGCTGTCGTTGGTTATGAAGACCTGCACACGGCTCCCGTGCCGCTGGCCGACAGCGACATCAAGGACAAAGATCTCGTTGCTGCCGCGCGCCACGCCTGGGACCGCGTGATTGAACTTGGCGAGGCTCATGGTTTCCGCAACGCGCAATCAACTGTGGTTGCTCCTACCGGCACCATTGGCCTTGTGATGGATTGCGACACAACCGGCATTGAGCCTGATTTTGCCCTCGTTAAGTTCAAGAAGCTGGCTGGTGGTGGTTATTTCAAGATCATCAACCAGGCTGTGCCTGAGGCACTGCGCTCGCTTGGCTATAATGCCGATCAGATCGAAGCCATTATCAATTATGCGGTGGGCCATGGTACGTTGCGCGATGCACCGGGCCTGAACCATGCTTCTTTGAAGGCCAAGGGTTTTGGTGAAGAGCAAATCACCAAGATTGAAGCTGGTCTGGCTTCGGCCTTTGATATCAAGTTCGTATTCAACAAGTGGGCGATTGGTGAGGACTTCTGCAAGAACGTTCTCAAGCTCACTGATGCACAGCTCAATGATTTCAGCTTCGACATGCTGGCGCATTTGGGCTTCAGCAAGGCTGACGTTGACAAGGCCAACATCCATGTTTGTGGTGCCATGACGCTGGAAGGCGCACCGGGCCACAAGGATGAGCATCTGCCAGTGTTTGATTGCGCCAATCCATGCGGCCGCATCGGCAAGCGCTATTTGTCGGTTGGAAGCCACATTCACATGATGGCTGCTTCACAGAGCTTCATCTCAGGCGCCATTTCCAAAACCATCAACATGCCCAATGATGCAACGGTGGAAGAATGCTCCGAAGCCTACATGCTGTCGTGGAAGCTTGGTGTGAAGGCCAATGCGCTCTATCGCGATGGCTCGAAGCTGTCGCAGCCACTCTCATCGCAACTTCTGGCCGATGAGGCCGAGGATGAAGACGTTGCTGAATCCTTGCTGGCCAAGCCACAACAGACGCGCGTTGAAACCATTGTAGAACGCATCGTCGAAAAGGTGATTGAGCGCGTTCATGAACGCGACAAGCTGCCTGGCCGCCGTAAGGGCTATACGCAGAAGGCTATCGTTGGTGGCCACAAGGTTTACCTGCGCACCGGCGAATATGAAGACGGCAAGCTTGGCGAAATCTTTATCGACATGCACAAGGAGGGTGCTGCCCTTCGCGCCATGATGAACAACTTCGCCATCTCGGTGTCGGTTGGTCTTCAATATGGTGTGCCGCTGGAAGAATATGTCGATGCATTCACCTTCACCAAGTTTGAGCCTGCCGGCATGGTGCAGGGCAATGACTCAATCAAGAATGCCACGTCTATTCTGGACTATGTGTTCCGTGAATTGGCCGTGTCTTATCTTGGCCGTCATGATCTTGCTCATGTGGAGCCATCAGAGCTGGGCTTTGACTCGCTTGGGCGAGGTGCGAACGAAGGTGCAGAGGCGCCACGTCCTGCTGCGGCCAACCGATATGTGTCGACTGGCTTTGTGAGAAAGCAGAACCTCAATGTTGTGGTGATGCAGCAAGCTTTGCCATCCTCTAGCTCGCCAGCCCAGGCGCTTCAAATGCGTGCGGCTGAACATGTGTCGGTTGGTGCTTTGGCCGAAGCCCCTGCTCCCATGTCTTATGAGCCATCAGCACCTGTCAAAGCCATGGACCAGCGCGCGCAAGCCCGCATGAAGGGTTATGAAGGCGACAGCTGTGGCGAATGTGGCAACTACACCATGGTTCGCAATGGCACGTGCCTCAAATGCGATACGTGCGGTTCGACAAGTGGTTGCTCGTAATCAAAATCATCATCGATCAAAGGGCCGGGAGTGATCCCGGCCTTTTTCATTTGAAGCTCTTTAATGGCAACGAGACGATAATTGGGTAGAGAATCGGCGTTGAAAAGCGGAGCAAGATGGAGTGCAGCAAGGTCGTAAATCTCGATCACAAGAACACGATTCACCGGTCTAAAGAGTGATTCATGCAAATTTTTTTCATTTTTCGGTGGAAAACTTCTTGGCCGTATTGGTCGCTACAAGAAATAATCAACGCCACGTTTGTGCAATACCAATTCTATCCGTGTACGGAGCGCACATGAATTACATGGATTTATAGGCCACGACTTCAGATGTTAAATTCATCCGCCTACGGACTATAATCGCAAATGCTGAAAAGTTTGCAATCTGTTAACCAAAGTCCATCCATACACAAGATGTAGTCGGCATATTGCCGAATCACACAAACGGGTTCAAAAGATCGTTCAGTTACGAATGCAAAACGAAAATATATTTATTTGTGGAGCTTCGTTTCAAGTAAGTCTTGCCTGCGTTGTGGGGCACTAACAACCAAATCTCTAGGAGAGAAAAAATGGCCGCTGCTAAAAAAGCTGCAAAGAAACCCGCCAAGAAGGCTGCTAAGAAGCCAGCCAAGAAGGCCGCTAAGAAGAAGTAATTCTTCTCTGCGTTTCTTTGGAAATGCAAAACCCCGGACGGCATTCGCCTCCGGGGTTTTTTATCGTCTGGCGCTGGCTTGGGGCCGCAAATGCGCAGCCCCTCACAACGGCGACTTATTGCAACACGTAAACCTTGGCGCCGATTTTCACACGCTCATAAAGCTCAATCACATCAGCATTCATCATGCGGATGCAGCCTGATGAAACAGCGCCGCCGATTGAAGCTTCGTTGTTGGTGCCGTGAATGCGGTACATGCGGCCACCGAGATACATGGCACGAGCACCCAGCGGATTGCCGGGGCCACCTTCCATATGGGCGGGAATGAAGTGGCCTTTGGCAGCTTCGCGTTCAATCATGACCTTGGGCGGGGTCCAGCCTGGCCATTCAGCCTTTGAAACGATGGTTGAAATACCGCCCCACTGGAAGCCTTCACGGCCCACGCCAACCGCATAACGCGTGGCCTTGCCATTGCCCTCAATGAAATAGAGCGCGCGCTCAGGCGTCTTGATGACGATAGCGCCCACCGGATACTTTGTGTCGGTCCACGTCACTTCGCGGTGGTTGGTGGCACCCGAAAGACCCTGGTTCTGATAAGCACCGAAGGCTGCATTTTGTACACGATGCTGGCGCGGCGAAAACAGGCACTTGAAAAAGCTAGTGCATTTTTGGGCCTGCTGTGGAGCTGGTTGAATTTCCGCATGGGCCGACGTGGCAAGTGCGAAAATGAAGGCCATGGGAAGAATTTTACGAATCATGAGTGGAGACCTCTTTTGGGAAGGCCTCCTTCATAACCACGAGAAGGTTTAGGAGCAATTACTGCGGTTTGTTTTCTGGCAGATTGAGACGAATGTGAAGTTCACGCAGTTGCTTGGGGCTGGGGTCGGAGGGAGCGCCCATCAAAAGGTCCTGCGC